>CAYXAC010000131.1:0-3999 GCA_964463025.1 uncultured Ruminococcus sp. | reverse complement strand
TCGGGAGTTTATTATGAAATAAGAAAATTGATTAACGCGAGAAGATTCCACGAGGCAGAGCGCCGCATAGCCGAGGTGCCTATCAGCGACCGCACGGCAGAGTGGCACTACCTTAACAGCGTGGTTCTTATGCACAAGGGCAACGTCAACGACGCTATGCGCGAGCTTGAGATGGCTTGCAGCATGGAGCCCGGCAATATCGAGTACCAGAAGGCGAAGGAGATGTTCAACACCGGCGCACGCGGCTACGGCTCGACATACTACGGTGGCGGTGGCTATCGCCGTCGCTCAAATACCGACGACGCCTGCGACTGCTGTATGAATCTTATTTGTCTTGACTGCCTTTGCGAATGCCTTGGCGGCGACCTTATACGTTGCATATGAAAACTACCAAGAAGGTCACTTTATCGGCAATGGCTACCGCGCTTGGCGCGGCGGTAATGCTGCTCGGATCGGTGATAGAAACGCTTGACCTCACCGTTTGCGCCTTTGCATCATTGCTCGTGGTATTCATTTACCTTGAAATCGGCTCGTATTATCCCTGGCTCGTTTGGATATGCACGACGCTCACGACTGCTCTTATTTATTCGGGCAGTCTTGTGTGGATAGAGTATTTTCTCGTCTTTGGAATTTATCCGCTTATCAAGGCGTATATCGAAAGACTGCCGAAGTGGTCATGGCTTATCGTCAAGCTGCTTTATATCAACGCTATGGTTTGGGCTTTGTTCTTTGTCTGTGAGAAGTTGCTCGGCATACCCTTCTTCGGTGAGGAGGGGCTGGTTATGCAGATAGTCCTCTACGTGCTGATAAACGTGGCGTTCGTGGCTTACGATTTGTTTATCTCCGTTATGGTGAGATTCTACTATGCCAAGCTTCGCTCACGCTTCAAAAGTCTGTTAAAATAATGTAAAATGTAAAGAATGGTAGTCAAAAATGACAAAAGTTGGCTTTGTATCACTAGGTTGCTCAAAGAATTTGGTTGACACCGAGGTGATGCTTCATAATCTTCACTCCGCCGGATTCGAGATAACACCCGACGAGAGTGAGGCGGAAATTATAGTAATCAACACCTGCGGCTTTATTGAGAGTGCGAAGAAGGAGTCTATAGACAGTATTCTCGACGCGGCAAATCTCAAGGAGTGCGGCAGATGCCGACATATAATCGCGACGGGCTGCCTCGTTGAGCGCTATCGCGACGAGGTGATGAACGAGCTTCCAGAAATTGATGCGATAATCGGAGTCGGCAGTCTTTCGGACATTGCCGATGCCTGCCTCGCGGTTATGATGGGAGAGAAGTATTCGTCATTCCGTGACAAAGAAAGCTCTAAAATCGGCGGCGAGCGAATTCTCACCACCGAGCCTCACACAGCCTACCTCAAGGTATCCGAGGGCTGTGATAACTGCTGTACATACTGCGCGATTCCGCTTATCCGAGGCAAGCACCGCAGCCGTACGATAGAGGATATAGTTGCCGAGGCGAAAAGGCTTGAGGCGATGGGCGTTAAGGAGCTTAACCTTATCGCTCAGGATACCACGAGATACGGCCTCGACCTTTACGGTGAGTACAGTCTTGCAAGGCTTGTCAAGGCTATAACCGAGGAGACCGATATTCCTTGGATTCGTCTTTTATATTGTTATCCCGACAAGATTACCGACGAGCTAATCGAGGAGTTTAGAACAAACCCGAGGCTCGTCAAGTATATGGATATTCCGATTCAGCACATTTCCGATTCTGTTTTGAAGGCTATGAACCGTCACGGTGACCGCGCGGAAATCGAGAGTGCAATTAAACGCCTGCGCGAGAGCGTTCCCGGCATAGTGCTTCGCACTACGGCGATGGTCGGATTCCCCGGTGAGAGCGAGGCTGATTTTGAGGAGCTTTGCGAATTTATCAAGGAAGCGCGCTTTGACCGCTTCGGTGCATTCACCTTCTCGC
Source organism: uncultured Ruminococcus sp. (assembly GCA_964463025.1). Taxonomy (GTDB): domain Bacteria; phylum Bacillota; class Clostridia; order Oscillospirales; family CAG-272; genus UBA1740. The sequence goes on along the minus strand of CAYXAC010000131.1, from coordinate 2,063 downwards.
CTGAGGAGGGCACGCTTGCCGCAGAGATGGACTGCCAGATAGACGAGCAGGTAAAGCAGGACAGATACGACACCCTGATGCAGACTCAGCTTCTCATCTCCGAGGAGCAGAATGCGGCGAAGATAGGTCGGACTCTTACCGTTCTTTGCGACGGCTACGACAGCGATTCCGGAATCTACTACGGACGCTCTTATGCAGACGCGCCCGACGTAGACGGTAAAGTATACTTTACATCTAAAAAGAAAATCGCCCCCGGTGACTTCGTTTCGGTCTACGTGACCGAGGCTATGGATTACGACCTCGTCGGTGAGGCAGGAGGACAGTGATATGAAAAAAAAGGCTATGAATCTCCCGAACACTCTCTCGCTTATCAGGTGTCTTTTGGTACCCGTGTTCGTTGCCACTCTCATTTTTATGCGGGATATCGAGATTTGGGGAATAATCGTTCCCGCTATCGTGTACGGACTCACAGCGCTCACCGATATGCTTGACGGCAAGATAGCGAGAAAGTATAACCTCGTCACCGATTTCGGTAAGTTTATCGATCCGCTTGCAGACAAGTTTATGGTTATCTCCTCAATGGTGGCGATACTTCTGTGGATGATACTTCGCGGTGAAGAAACGCTTGCGTTGGTGTTCGTCTGGGTTGTGCTTATCATTTTGCTTCGTGAGCTCGGTGTTACCAGCCTGCGTCTTGTTGTCGCGGGCAAAAGCGGTATCGTCGTTGCGGCAAGCATGCTCGGCAAGATAAAGACGGTTTCGCAGATGGTCGGTACGGTAATTCTCCTCGTCGAGCCTCTTATTCCGTTCTTCTCGGAAAATCACATACTCTCCTACGCCTGCATGGCGATTATGGCGTTCACTACGCTCTTCTCGGGTATTGATTACCTGAAGGCGTATATGCCCTACATTGACTCGAATAAATGAAGAAAAAAGAGCAAGCGCAGGCTTGCTCTTTTTCATATAACAAATTATTTTTTCTCAATAAGACATGCAACTGCCTCGCCAATCTCGTCGGCAAGCTCGTCGGCAGGTTTCTTTTTTCCTGTCTTGAGCCAAGCGTATACCGCTGATGCCACTGCACCCGATGCCATACTCGCGATAACCTCTACCGATGCGCTGAGGCTCATACCCGCTTTGACGCTGGCGGAGAGTCGCTCGCAGGTGTCCTTGTAGTTTTGCTCAACTACGATTGCGAGCAGGGAAGGGCACATGTTGCTCCTCAGCACATTGTCGATAGCCGCCGCATTCTCGTTGATAAATCCAACCAGTCTCTTTGCGTATGCAACGTAATACTCCTTAGTCGGAGCAGATATATCCGACTTCCATATGGTGTTATCAAATCTGTCGCGCAGAGAGCATATGTAAGCGGTGAGGAAATCAAACTTGTCGGTATAATGCTTATAGAACGTTGCGCGTCTGATGCCCGCCTCGTCACACAGCTCGTTGACCGTGATATCCTCAAAGGATTTTCTCGTCAGCAGCTTCATAAACGCCTCGGTCAGCGCTCTTTTAGTTCTTTTTACTCTTAAATCCTCTTTTCCTGACATTGTAGACCTCGCTTAAATTTAACTGTAAATCCTATAATAGTATACAACTTTAATGAGCATTTGTCAAGTTGAAAATCGGCTTATTTTTCATTTGACAAAAAGATTTGAATTTCATTGTAGATTTTTTAACGAACTCCTTGACTAACTAAATATTATGTGTTATTATATAAAGGTACGAAAATAAATTATCCTAAAGGAGAAAGAATATGGCAACTTACAACAAGAAAAACATTGAAGACATTGACGTAGCCGGCAAAACCGTCCTCGTTCGCTGTGACTTCAACGTTCCTATGAAGGATGGCGTTATTACCTCTGACAAGAGAATCGTTGGCGCTCTCCCCACTATCCAGTACCTTCTCGGCAAGGGCGCGAAGGTTATCCTTTGCTCTCACATGGGTAAGCCCCATGCAATTCTCTCCGAGAACTTCGGTCTTACCAAAAAGGAGAAGAAGGCTGTTGAGGCCCTTCCCGCAGAGGAGCAGGCAGCTGCTACCGCTGACTATCTTGCAAAGG
>CAYXAC010000130.1:0-4007 GCA_964463025.1 uncultured Ruminococcus sp. | reverse complement strand
TTCTCGTGCTTCGAGATAAGATAGGAATAAAGCGCGGTACGCAGGTTACCGATATGCATATAGCCTGTGGGGCTTGGTGCAAATCTTGTAACTATCATTTTTTGTTCTCCTAACAGAAGTCAATAATTTTCTTTATACATTTTAACACAAAATTAATACATAGTCAATCCAAAAGCGTAAAAATATTTGACATTCTGTGATAAAATATGTTAAAATATAAAAAAATAATAGCGTTAGGAGAAAAACGTGTTCAAAACATCCTTTTCAAAATACCTGACAGCTTTCGTAATTATAAATTTCGTCAGCTTTACGATACTGTCAAGCATAATAACCTCAATGATACGTACCTTCGTGTTGAGCGAAACCGAGGAAAAGCTTGATCGTACAGGTACTGTGATAGTCGACCTCATAACCGACAACGGACTTGAAGAGCTTCCTGCCCACATAAACGAAATAGGCGTTTGGATAGTAGTTCCTGTTGTTTTTTTTGATAATGAGTTTGACATTCTCATAGCTGACAAGAATGGAAAGATAATACTCTCCACCATAAATACTGAGTCGGAAAACCCCGAACCCAAGGAACCGAAGATTGACCTTGAGTCAGGACTTGGCAACGTGAAGCTTTCGGACTTTAAAGAAGAAAAGAAGGATGACGGCAGTACGAGGCTCGTTCATCACGGTGACCTTCACGGCTATCTTTCGGAGCAGTCGGTTGTATACGCCACTTCCATATCAAACAACGGAGCCACCACAGGCTATGTTATGACTCTTTCTTCAACCGCCAAAGAGGATAGCCTTGTCAGCACAACCCGTAGGGTTGTTATCAACAGCTCCATCTTGGTACTGCTAGCAGCGGTAATTGCCGCATACTTTATAACTGAGCGTATAGTTCATCCAATGCGTAATATGACGAGCGCGGTACAAAAGTTTGCCAAGGGCGACTTCAGCGCGCGAGTTACGGTGTACGGTCATGACGAGGTCTCCGAGCTTGGCAGGGCATTCAACAATATGGCTGACTCACTTGAGAGCCTTGAAAAGATGCGTAACTCATTCCTTGCCAACGTCTCCCACGACCTGCGTACCCCGATGACCACCATAGCAGGTTTTATCGACGGCATCAACTCGGGTGCAATTCCGCCCGAGAAGCACGAATACTATCTCGGTGTTATTTCTGCCGAGGTGCACAGACTCTCGCGCCTTGTATCGCAGATTCTCGATGTTTCAAGGCTTGAGTCGGGCGAGCGAAAGTTCAATTTCAGCGACTTCGACGTAGCCGAGGTTGCGCGTCTGATACTCATTTCCTTTGAGCAAAAGATAGAGGACAAGCGCCTCGACGTAGAGTTCGATACGGAGAACGACTCCATGCTCGTTTACGCCGACCAGGACGCTATATATCAGGTGCTTTACAACCTCTGCCACAATGCTATCAAGTTCTCGCGTGAGGGCGGTAAGTTCCGCATATCCATTTCCCGCGTAGCCATTGGCAAGATACGCGTAGCTGTTTACGATGAAGGACAGAGCATTTCCGCAGAGGATACCAAAATGGTCTTTGACAGATTCTACAAGACCGACAAGAGTCGTGGTCTTGATAAGAATGGCGTCGGACTCGGACTCTATATTTCCAAAACTATTATTGACGCTCACGGCGAGTTTATCGGTGTTGAGTCCGTCGAGGACGAGAGCTGTGAGTTCTACTTCACCTTAAAGGAGAGCGAGCAACCTCAGAAGCACAAGACGCTTGCAGAGAAAAATAACTAAAACAGAGGGATAATTATGGGCAGAGTGATTTTGCACTGCGATTGCAACAGCTTTTTTGCGTCTGTTGAAACAGCGCTTAACCCTGCCTATAAGGACGTCCCAATGGCAGTATGTGGTAGCGCGGAGGATAGGCACGGCATCGTGCTTGCCAAGAACGAGCTTGCGAAAAAATACGGAATCAAAACTGCAGAAACCGTCTATTCCGCGAAGAAAAAATGCCCGGGTCTTGTAATTGCAAAGCCGCACCACGGAGTATATGCTGAGTTCTCAAAACGCGTCAACGAGATATATCTCCGCTACACTGATATGGTTGAGCCGTTCGGCATTGATGAGAGCTGGCTCGATGTTACCGCCAGCAGGAAACTCTTTGGCGACGGTCTTGCTATTGCAGAGAAAATACGCGCTGACGTCAAGCGTGAGATAGGCATTACGGTATCTATCGGCGTGTCCTTCAACAAGGTTTTTGCCAAGCTGGGCAGCGACTACAAGAAGCCTGATGCCATTACAGTAATAGACGAGCAGAACTTCAAAAGAATCGTTTACCCACTTCCTGTAGAGGACCTTCTTTTCGTGGGTAAGAAAACTGCCGATGCGTTAGCCCATCTCGGCATACGCACGATAGGAGAGCTTGCTGCAGCAAGCGAGTCGATTCTGCTTAGCCGCTTTGGAAGGGCTGGCGAAATGCTTCATAAGTATGCCTGCGGCCTTGACGACAGCCCAGTATCGACCGAACGTGAGGATGCCAAGAGCATTGGCTCGGGCTTTACATTTCGCCATGACCTTGTTGGCAGAGAGGAATGCCGCAATGGCATAGACTTTTTGGCCGACGACATTGGCACCAAGCTACGAGCCAAGGGTATGAAATGCGGCACCGTTCAGCTCACCATCAAGGACGAATATCTTCGCTCAATACAGCGCCAAAGACCGCAGAATCCCCCAACCGACATCTCGCGCGAGATAGCTGACACCGCCTATCAGATACTCCTCGACGAGTGGATTGAGAATAAGCCTGTTCGAATGCTTACCGTCACCGCTACAGGCCTCACTCGCTCGGATATGGTTGCAGAGCAGATAACCCTCTTTGACGATGACACATCGGCAGACACCCGCGAAAAGAGCAAGAAAAGGGAAGAAGCGGTAGATAAAATCAGGCAGAAGTTTGGTGGCGCGTCAATATCTCATGGCTCCTTCATTGACTCCGACATTGGTATTTATAAATCCAAAACCGAAAAGCGTGAAACGTAAAAAAGAGGGCGTGAAGCCCTCTTTTTGCTATATTAAATAGTACCTGTAACGGTGAGCACTGCCACGCCGGGTGTAGTGGTAATAACACCGGTTGTGGGGTTTTGAACGTAGGTCGCAGCAGGAACGGTAATCACACCGGGAACGGTTGCGAATTCGCCGGTTGCCTCGTCATAGGTGTAGCCCGTGCCTTCCTCGAGCTCTTCACCGTTGAGCGTCACGGTGATGTCCGAAAGGGCGGGGTTAAAGGTGTCGGTAACGGTCACGTTATCGGTAACAACCGCTGCAAGGTTACCGCTATTCTGAATAACGAAGGTGTAGGTTAATTCTCCATCATCACTCACTACCGCAGGGCAGATAGCCTTTGCAATAGTTAACTCCGCTTCCTCGCGAACGGGAACGGTAACTGTGTCGGTGAGATCGCCGCTTGTTACAGTGTTGGTAATGCTCGAACCTGCCGCTAGAGGCGCAAAGCCGTTTGCAGTTGCCTCGTATACTAAGGTTACGTTCCCACCCGCAGGAACTGTGATATCGCTTATCACAAGGTCAGTACCCACTGCAACGGTAGGAGCCGTTTGCAAAACACCGTTCTGGTAGTAAAGTATAGAGCCATCAACGTAGGAAAGCGGAACTAGCTCCGTCGAGCCGAGTGTATAAACACCAAGATTGTCGCTTACAGTAACACCGGTTCTGTCGGTGCCCGTAGCATTTACAAGAGTAATAACGTAGGTTATGCCGTCACCATCGCCGTAGTTAGTGGAGGCTGCCGTTTTTGTAAGCGTCAGTCCCGTAATAATTTCGCCTGTGGTGATATTCGAGTTGGTTACGTTATCACCGTAGGAAAGTGTTGCCTGATTATAGAATGTTGCCATTTGCTTCTCCTTGATTTTCACAAAACTTTTGGGGGCCCTTTTTCAGTATATGAAAAACTGTCGCATAGTGTCAATTTTATTCGTAAATTCTCAAAGTAAATGCAACAGTAGCAAAGCCCTTGCATTTACTATGAG
>CAYXAC010000129.1:0-4064 GCA_964463025.1 uncultured Ruminococcus sp. | reverse complement strand
GGGTGACGAGAGGTCGACGCGTAGGCTTCCCGAGGGCTTTTCCGATAAGCTCTCCATCGGCAAAAACAGAAAGGAAAGAGAAAATGGCAAAGCTGAAATACTCACCCTCACTTGCGAGGCAAATGTACTGCTTCTTCCGAGGCTACGACGACTCGGGCGCACCGAGCCTTGTGAAATTTGCGGCTTCAGTAGGGACTACGACCGAAGAGCTCGAAAAATTCAGGAAGCACAAGGAATTTGATAGGGCATATCGAGAGTGCTGCGAAATTAAAAGAGATTATCTTATAGACCGTGCGCTGAGCAAGCGATTTGACCCGACGTTCGTGAAGTTTCTCATTTCGAGCGAGGACGAAAAGGACTCTACCGCAGAGGGCGAGAGCCTTACCGTGAATCTCGTGGTAACTGAATAATGGATATGAGGCTCACCGTAACGAGAAAGCAAAAGGCGTTTATAGGCGCCTCTGAATCCGAGGTTTTATTTGGCGGTGCCGCAGGCGGCGGAAAATCCTACGGACAGATGGTGGACGCACTACTGTTTGCGCTAAGGTATCCCTGCTCGAAGCAGCTGGTACTCAGGCGCACCTTCGCAGAGCTTGACAAGTCGCTAATACGCACCTCGCTGATTCTCTTTCCAAGAGAGATATACTCATTCAATTCCTCATCGCACACGGGAAAATTCAGAAACGGCTCGATAATCGACTTCGGCTACTGCGCGGCGGAGAACGACGTTTACCAATACCAGAGCGCCGAGTACGACGTGATACGCTTCGACGAGCTGACGCACTTCACCGAGAGTCAGTATATTTACCTGATTTCAAGAGTGCGCGGCGCGAACAGCTTCCCAAAGCAGATAAAGTCCTCGACTAACCCCGGCGGGATCGGACACGCCTGGGTTAAGCGGAGATTCGTCGACAATTCTCCCGCAGGCGAGGCTTTTGTCGGTGATGACGGAATGACGAGAATCTTTATCCCCGCGCTCCTTGACGACAACCGCTTTCTATGCTCGGGCGACCCTCGTTACAGAGAAAGGCTGCTCGCCCTGCCCGAGCGAGAGCGCAAGGCGCTGCTCTACGGTGACTGGAACATATTTGAGGGACAGTATTTCTCGGAGTTTGATCCGAGGGTGCATATTATCGCGCCCTTTGAGATACCTGCCTCGTGGCGTAAGTTCCGCACTATCGACTACGGACTCGACCGTCTGGCGTGTCTGTGGGTGGCTATCTCGCCCGAGGGAATCTCCTACGTATACAGAGAATACTGCGAGTCAAATCTCCAGATAAGCGCGGCGGCGGCAGCGATTCTCGCGAGGACTCCCGCAAATGAGGAAATCTATGCAACGCTTGCGCCGCCCGACCTCTTTAGCAGAAGTCAGGAAAGCGGCAAGAGTAAATCGGCGCTCTTCTCGGAGTTCGGCATCAACTTCACCAAGACGGCAAACGACCGAGAGGCAGGTTGGCTAGCCTTAAAGGAGCTTCTGTCGGGCGTGGGCGGTGTGCGGCTCAAAATCTTCTCGACCTGTACTGAGATAATCAAGTGCCTGCCCGCCTTGACGGTGGATAAAATACGCACCTCAGACTGCGCGACCGAGCCGCACGAGATAACTCACGCGCCCGATGCTCTGCGCGGATACGCAATATTCAGGGCATATCCCGCTAGGGTAGCGGCGAAGGCGAAGGCGGTCTGGACCCCTGATATGTGGGAGGACTATATGCTCGCCGACAGCGAGGGGCGAAAATACCTAAAAGAAAAATATGGAGAACCAAATTGAAAGAAATAAAAACACAAAAGGAAATGCGGCTCGAGCATTTTTCATCACTTTTCGAGTCGGCAAGACTCGCCTCGGGCGACCGTGACGAAGCCTTCGCGAAAAATATGAGCCAATACCTCGGCACAGACGAGATAGACGGCGGCGAGCGCGCTCTGACGGTGAGAAATATCACCTACGAAATGATAGAGAGCGAGGTCGATTCGGATATCCCCGTTGCTAAGGTTGACGCCTTCTCATACAGCGAGGAGCGCGAAAGGCGCGCGGCGGCTATCGAGAGGCTCTGCTCTGCTATCCGCGACAAGCTCCCTTTTGAAAATCTCAACGACCTTGACGAGCGCTACACCTATATTTACGGCGCGAGCGTATGGTACGTCGAGTGGGAGCAGGACGGCGGTGACGGCAGCGTGAGAGTGCATTGCATATCACCCGAGAGCTTCTACGGTCAGCCCGGCATTACCGAGGTTAAGGATATGGAATACTGCTTCCTCACCTTTACGACCACCAAGGACGAGCTTATGAGAGAATGGGGTGCTGACGAGGAGGAATGCGAGAGAGCCGAATACGAATACAAATCCGACTCCGAGGGCGGTGCAGACACCGTAACGGTGGTCGTATGCTTCTACCGCGACGAGGATGGCGAGATAGGCCGATTCGTCTTTTCGGGCGAGCTTGCGCTATCCGACACACCCAAATTCTATAAGCGCAAGGCGCACATCTGCTCAAAATGCGGCGCTCCCTCCGGAGAATGCGAGTGCGATGCGGGCGAGAGCCTTGCCGACCTCGACTGCGAGAGGGTGGAAATCGACGGCAAGTCGGTGCTCGTGCCGTACTATGCGCCAAAGGACTTCCCTATTGTCATAAGAAAGAACACCCGTGCTGGTGACTCGCTCTACGGAATGGCCGACGGTGACCTCAGCCGTCCGCAGCAGCAGGCGATAAACAAGGTGGAATCAAGAATTCTGCAAAAGCTCCTTCGTGCAGGCATCACGCCGATTATGCCCGAGGATTCCTCGGTGACGCTCGGCAACTCGGTGTTCGGTCAGGTGATAAAAATGCGCCCCGGCGAGAGCGCGTCGAGCTACGGCAAGATAGACACCACGCCCGATATATCGCAGGATATTCTTGAGGCGGACAGACTCTACGAGCAGGCAAGACGAATACTCGGTATTTCCGACGCGCTTCAAGGCACCGACACCGCAAAGGTGGAATCGGGCTACGCAAGAGAGCTGAAGTTCGCGCAGTCGGCAAGCCGTCTGGAGTCAAAGAGGCGAATGAAAAATCTCGCCTACTCCGAGATTTACCGCCTGATATTCGAGCATTATCTCGCCTTTGCCGACGAGGCGCGCGAGCTGACCTATAAAGACGGACTCGGCAGAGTGCAAAGCTCGGAGTTCAACCGTCACAGCTTCATCGACCTTGACGGCGAATGCTGCTATGCCGACGAGTTCTACTTCTCGGTTGACGAGGACGGCGGTACGGCGTATCAGCGCGAGGGACTCTGGGAGAGGAATCTCAAGAATCTCGAGTCGGGTACGCTCGGTGACAGGGAAAATCCCGCAACCCTTCTGCGCTACTGGCAGGCGCAGGAGAGAGCACACTACCCCTTTGCCAGAGATAACGTGGAATACTTTAAGAGTATTCTTGAAAACAAAAAGGAAAGCGAGATAGAAAATGATGGAAACGAATGATTTTACTCCCGTCGAGGAGATAGCAGAGGAAGTGTGCGAGGCAGAGGAAAATCCCGCGCCCGAGCTCGACCTCGACTCCGACCTAAACGAGCTTGCAGGCGAGTTCCCTGAGCCTATATCAAGGGATATGCTCCCCGAGAGATACGGCGAGCTTCGCGCGCTCGGTCTTACTCCTGTCGAGGCATATCTTGCAAGTGTAAGGAGAACTGCAAAATTCGACTCTCGCTCGCACCTCAAGACCAGCGTTCCAAGGGCGGCAAAAAGTCCCGGCGGCGCTATGCCTAGGCGAGAGCTGCTTGAGGCTAGAGAGCTGTTCTCGGGACTCTCCGACAGACAGATCGAGGATCTGTACAGAAAAGTAACTAAATAATTAAAAGAAAGAAGGAAAAACAATGATAATTTATTCCAAGTCTTCGGGAAATACTCCCGCAGCGATAGGCAGACTCGAAACTCCTATCAAAATGATAATCGAGCACGAAAGCGATCTTCTCACCGCGAAGGGAGGTATCTGCGACTCGCTCTTCAACGTAGAAAAGAGCAACCGCTACGGCGAAACCATCGTCGGCGGGAACGAATTCGACGTCTTTGCTGCAGCGGCAGAGGGTACT
>CAYXAC010000128.1:0-4099 GCA_964463025.1 uncultured Ruminococcus sp. | reverse complement strand
GGAGCAGCTTCGGGCCGAGATTCTTTGCAGTATCAACCTTAAGCTCCTCGGGCTCAATGCTCGTAACAACGATTATCTGCGACTTTGCACGTGTGATTGCAACGTTCAGACGGTTCTCACCGCCCTCGGTCGAAAGCGAGCCGAAGTTGGTGTAAACTCTGCCTTGTTCGTTCGGCGCATAACCGATAGAGAATATGATAATATCTCTCTCGTCACCCTGTACGTTCTCAAGATTCTTGATAAACAGGCTGGTATCCTCGCCGCCGTCGGTACGCATTTTCTCTTTTGACACGTGAGCAAGGAAGGTCGCATCCTTATGCGCTTCCTTATCTATCGCATCCGCGATGCAGGTCTGCTGATCGCTGTTAAAGGTGATGATACCGATGCTCTCGTTATTCTTTCTGGTTGCGAATATTTCTTTAAGAATCTCAACGATCTTCGCTGCCTCAACCGGATTCTTTCTGTCAATCCATCTGCCCGCCACCTTGTGACGTACGATAGGGCGCAGATTTTTACCCGTATAAATATTGGGTGCTATCTGCAGATTCGACGAGTAGAACGCGCAGTTCGAGAAGTCGATAAGCTCTTGATGACGGCTTCTGTAATGGTACGTGAGATTTGCACTGTCGTATCTTGCCACCGCAAGGTCGAGCAGACTCTCAACCTCAAGCGCCGCCGCCACCGACGGATCGTCGAGTGTGTCGGGGTCAGCACCGAGATATCGCTTCATAAAGGTTGCCGACGGGCGAAGCTGCTTTGCATCTCCCGCAACAACGATATTCTTTCCGCGATATATCGTAGGTATAGTACTCTCGATAAACACCTGCGACGCCTCGTCGAAGATTACTATGTCAAAAAGGTTCTTTTCAAGAGGCAGAAGCGTCGAAACATTCTCGGGAGAGAGCAGCCAGCAGGGGAACAGCGAGAGGATAAAGTTGCCATAACTCTCCATCGTGTTTCTGATAGGCCAAAGGTGCTTATCCTTAGAAATCTGGTAAAGATAATCCTTCGCATTATCGGCGACATCGAACATTGCCTTGTAGTCGCTGTTCGATTTTCCTTGGCAGATTCTATGCGAAACGCTGAGCTGATTTTCTTTGAGTCGGTAAATTCTTGCCGAAATATTGGGATAGTCCACAATCTTGGCAAGCTTGTCCTTGTCCGACTCCTCGGCGAGCGTCAGCTCGTGATAGATACGGATTATAGCCAGCTTGTCAAGTATGTCGTTGTAGTTCTGATAATTCTTGCTCGTTTCGTAAGTAAAGTTAAGCACAGTCAGCATATTCTTGTCAAGCGTCTTGATAAGTCTGCTGATATCGCGCAGAGAAATGTAGTTATCCAGCGCCTCGTGCACAAGCTTGATATACGAGGTATTTCCTCGCAAAATATTATCTATTACTGCAATATATCCGTCCTTTGTGAGAACTCTGTAAAGGCAGCTGTACTCGGCAACGAATTTGCCGATAGCCTCCATAGTCTCACGGAACTTTTCTTCCATCTCCTTGGATTTTGCGCCAATAAAGAGGTTCTTCGGGTTCTCAAGACGGCACTCCATCTTTGCCACCGAGCGTAGCATTTCAGGCTCCTCGAGCATAGCGTAATGCGCAAGCACCTGCCTTGTGTACGGATATTTTGAAATGTCAAAGAAGCCTTTTCTGGACTTTTGTATATCCGACAGCTTTGCCTTGACCTCCGCGATAGTCGGAATGTCAATATCGGGAAGCATGCTGTCTATTATCGGATTCTTTTCCTTTGCCTGAATAAACTTGTAGTAGGTTTCGGCAAGGTTGTTTGCATTGATTGCGAAGAGCGCGTCGGACAGCTCGGGGTAGTTAAGCGCCAGCAGGTCCTTTGATTCAAGCATCGCCTGATACGTCGCATACTCGTTCGAATTCTTCGAGAGAACGTACGACGAGGAATATCTCGGCAAGCGAGAGACCGAAAGGACGCTTGTCGTTCAGAGTATGATATATCTCATTGAGGGTAGCTTCCTCTGCATCAATCTTCGCCTGAAGCTTGTCGTATTCCTCTTTAAGACTGTCTACGTTAATGTAGCTGTCAGTTCCACTCTTGAGGTGGGCTGCATAGCATCTTTCGTAGAATGCGCGTTTCTCCTTGCTCTCGTCGCTGACGTAGATTGCCTTCTCGTTGAGCGTGCCAAGACGTGAGAATACAACGTCGAGCGCCGCCTTCTTTTGCGATACGACGAGCACGCGCTTGTTTTTACAGAGTGCATCGGTAATGACGTTAACTATGGTCTGCGACTTACCCGTGCCAGGTGGACCGTAGATAACCATATTACCCATCTTATCAACCTTCTTGACCACCTCACACTGCGCATAGTCAAGCATCTTTACAATATAGCTCGAGCCGCTGACGGTTCTCTTGGGCTTCAGAATTTTCTTCTTGAAGGACTTAAAAACTGCCGCATGGCGCTTCGAGAACTTGCTGCCCGTGAGCAGAAGCTCGTCGATTGCATCGTTAGTCAGCTTCTTCTTTTCAAGAACGCTGTAATCGTTGTATACCGAATTGGAAATAGGGAAGCGTCCAAGCACGGCGGCATAGCGAACCGAGAGCTCGTTCTTTTGTGAATCGGGCTCCTTGAATCTTCCGTAATTATATATTTTTCTTGAGCCTGTGCAATCGATCCTAATCTTTGCATCACCGAGATGCTTAATGATCGAAAGCACGCTTCTGAATGACGAGAGATCATCAAATTCGAGATCAATATCGTCAATATTCAGCTTCTTTGACTGTGCATAAGCAAAGACCAAGGCCTTGTTGATCTGAATCTTTTCATTCTGGTTAAAGCTTATCTCAACCACTTCCTCGCCCTCGACGTCTATCTTGACGGGGAAGAGGAGAAGCGGTGCTTTTATAAGCGTTTTTGCAGGACCCTGCTGTATTGAGCCAAATACGAAGGGATAACCGATGTAAAGCTCGTACTTACCGGTTTCCTTTTCGATTTCCTCAACCTCTCGCTTGAGCTCACGCAGCTTTGCAATCTCAGCGTCAATGAGCTTGGTCTCGCCGTCTGCTATCTTCTTTTTGCGCTTTTTCTCCGCCTTTTCGTATTCCTCAAGGTCGAGATTCTCGGGAGTTTTAGGCTCGTCCTTAATATCTGCCGCACCCAGATTTTCTATTAGATCGCGTTTTTCGTCTTTACTTATAAGGGTAAGCGGCTCCTTGCCTGCAAACCACAGAAAGTCAAGAAGCTGTGCGACCTTATTTTCACGTCCCTCAAAAATTTTTCCTATATCGTAAGAATTCTTGCGAACAACGTTTTTGAGATAAAGACATTTATTTTTGCCACCGATTTCAATAAGGCGTTCTTTATAGTATGTGTATATACTTTTGCCCATCGCCAGCTCCTAATTACAAAATTTTACAACTTAAATTATATCACAAGCATCAGGAAAAATCAACTAAAAATAAAGAAAAGATTAAAATATTTTTTAAAAAGCGCGTATACTATTGTAAAAAACAAAAATGTATGCTAAAATAAGTATCAAATCACGAAAACAGAGGGGAGAGTCTTATGTCGCGCAAAAAGAAAATAAACGCCCTGCTTACATCTCTTGCTGAGGTTTCCGAGGAATCGGGCAAGTATTTTGGCAAGCATACCGTAATGGTACCCTCGCGTATTGAGGTTATAGAGATAATCAAGCGCATTCAATGCCTGATGTTTCCCGAATATTTTTCCTTTGCCAAGGATGAGGGCAAAACTAAAGAGGAAATAGCCGATTCGATTTTCACTTCACTCAAGCGTCAGCTGACGAGCGCATATTCTTTCTTTGACGAGGCATCGCTCGTTGATACCGAGAGTGTAGCATACGAGCTTATGGATAGGATTCCTTACATAAAGGAGATGCTTCTCAAGGACGTCATCGCTCTTTACGAGGGCGACCCAGCAGCACGTTCACCCGAGGAAATAATACTCTCATATCCAGGATTCTACGCCATCTCCATATACCGCCTTGCCCACGAGTTTTACAAGAAGGGCGTGCCGTACATTCCTCGACTTATGACCGAATTCGCGCACGAAAAGACGGGTATAGATATCCACGCAGGCGCGACGATAGGCGAGTATTTCTTTATC
>CAYXAC010000127.1:0-4157 GCA_964463025.1 uncultured Ruminococcus sp. | reverse complement strand
CTTGAGCTTTTTACAAACTTAAGACCTGCTAAGCTTTATCCTGCACTTAAGGGAGCTTCTCCGCTTAGAGCAGACATCGTAGAGCAGGGCTTTGATCTTATGATAGTTCGTGAGCTTACAGGCGGTATTTACTTTGGTGAGCGCGGAATGCGCGAGGGCAAACACGGCGAGGAAGCCTACGACACCGAGTGCTACAGCCGTATGGAGATAGAGCGTATAGTCAGAGTTGCCTTTGAGGCGGCAAGAAAGCGCGGTAAAAAGCTCACCAGCATCGACAAGGCAAACGTGTTGGAGACCTCTCGCCTTTGGAGAAAGATTGTACATGAAATCGCCTCCGAATACCCCGACGTTGAATGCACCGATATGCTCGTTGACAATGCGGCAATGCAGCTTGTCAGAAATCCTGCGCAGTTTGACGTTATCGTAACAACAAATATGTTTGGTGATATCCTCTCCGACGAGGCATCACAGATTACAGGCTCAATAGGTATGCTCCCCTCGGCTTCTCTTAATGAGGGCACTCGCGGACTCTACGAGCCCATTCATGGCTCTGCGCCGGACATTGCAGGGCAGAACAAGGCTAACCCCATTGCCACCATTCTTTCTGCGGCTATGATGCTTCTTTACTCCTTCGGTCTTACTGCCGAGAGCAATGCTATTGTCGCAGCAGTTGACAAGGTGCTGAATCAGGGTTATCGCACAGCAGATCTTTCTCACGGCGGTGAATATCTTTCTACCGTCGAAATCACCGATATAATCATCAAAAATCTTTAATTCAAGAGGAAAAACAATGGCAGATCTGAAAAAGTTGCGTCTTGATTTGTGTATGACGAGCGTTTTTCGTTCGGTTCTCGAGCATCCTATTTTCACTTATTTCGAGGAATATTTTTATTCCGAGGATAAGGATTATGTAATACACTCCTACTCGGCAATGGTTGCCGAGGTGTACAAAATGGGCGGCTCACTTACCAACGCCGTGTTGCGTTTGATTTTTGAGGATGAGAACGTTTACGTCAAATTGCGAGCAAAAAAAGAGAACGTTTCCCCCGAGCTTTCGGCAGCGGTGGCACATGAGCTTTCGGTTTTTGAGAGATTTGCTTCCCTTACTCCTGCGGATTTTGCAGCCGATCTTGGCGTGGATTACGTATCTCCCTTCGCCTCTGAGCAACGCGATTTTGCGGCAGAATACGAATCCCGCATACTTGATATTGACAAGCACGGCTACGGCATTTTTGCATCTAACACTATGTTCCGTCTTGCTGATTCGGGTGAGATTGCTCCTATAATTTCAGCGGACAAGACTTCACTTGACTCATTTATCGGATATGAACAGGAGAGAGATGCGGTTATCGCCAACACCCGTGCGTTTATAGACGGCAGGCCTGCTCACAACGTGCTTCTTTGCGGAGATGCCGGCACGGGTAAGTCGTCAACGGTTAAGGCTGTTGCCAACGCATATTTTGAGGAAGGCATACGCCTTATTGAGCTTCGCAAGGATCAGCTTTCATATCTGCCCTACGTTATGGGTAAGATAAGCGAAAATCCGCTTAAATTTATAATATTCATAGACGACCTCTCGTTCAATCATAACGACGACAATTTCAGTATGCTCAAGGCTGCGCTTGAGGGCTCTGCGTCGGCAAAGGCGGAGAATGCCCTTATCTACGCAACCTCAAACCGCAGACACATCGTGCGCGAAACCTTCAGCGACCGCGACGGCGGCGACGTGCATCGCAACGATACCATGCAGGAGAAGCTTTCGCTCTCCGAGCGCTTCGGACTTGTCGTATGGTACGGCAAGCCGTCGAAGGCACTTTATCTAAAAATAGTCCACGAGCTTGCCGACCGCTGCGGAGTCAGCATAGATTCCGCCGAACTTGATATTAGGGCAGAGGAATTTGCCTTGAGACGCGGCAACCGTTCGGCAAGATGTGCCGAGCAATTCATAAAATCACTTATTTAATACATAGAAGATTGGTAAAACAAATGCTTACACTTGATAACATCTACCGTGCCAGCAACGCTCTGCGCGACGTAGTACGAAAAACCGACGTGGTATACGCTCCCAAGCTGAAGCCTGGCGTGGATCTCTATCTCAAAACCGAAAATCTCCAGATAACAGGCTCATTCAAGATTCGCGGGGCATACTATAAGATGTCGCGCCTTTCCGCATCGGAGCGTGAAAAAGGCGTTATCGCCTGCTCGGCAGGAAATCACGCGCAGGGAGTGGCACTTGCCGCGCAGAAAAGCGGCATCAAGGCAGTAATTTGCCTGCCTGACGGTGCGCCTATATCCAAGATTGAGGCTACCAAGAGCTACGGCGCGGAGGTCTGCCTTGTAGAAGGCGTCTACGATGATGCATACAACAAAGCGCTCTCGCTTCGCGACGAGTGCGGATATACCTTTATCCATCCCTTCGATGACGAGGACGTTATAGCAGGTCAGGGAACTATTGCGCTCGAAATTGAGGATCAGCTTCCCGATCTCGACGCAGTTATCGTGCCCATTGGCGGCGGCGGACTCATTTCGGGTATTGCATACGCCATGAAGGCGATCAATCCTAACGTAAAGGTATACGGTGTTCAGGCGGTCGGTGCCCCCTCAATGCGTAACTCGGTCAGAGATCACGAGATAGAGGAGCTTCCCGGTGTTTCTACGATAGCAGACGGTATTGCAGTCAAGAAACCGGGCAATCTTACGTATGAAATATGCTCGAAGTACGTTGACGAGATAGTAACCGTCAACGATGACGAGATATCCGCGGCAATCCTTGCGCTTATGGAGCAGCACAAGCTCGTCACCGAGGGCGCGGGTGCGGTTGCGGTTGCGGCGGCAATGTTTGGTAAAATTGACCTCGAGGGCAAAAAGGCGGTGTGCGTGCTCTCGGGCGGTAATATCGACGTTACTATTCTTTCGCGAGTTATCAACCGAGGACTTCTTATGTCGGGCAGAACCTGTCAGCTCATGATAGAGCTTATGGATAAGCCAGGTCAGCTCAAGAACGTTTCGCGCATTATAGCCGATATGGGCGGCAACGTTATTTCGGTGCATCACGAGAGAGCCAACGAGGGCTCCGACGTCAACGGATGTTATCTGCGTCTTATTCTTGAAACCAGAAACTTTGCTCATATAGAGGAAATAAGGAACGCTCTCATCGATTTCGGCTTCAAGTTACTTTAATAAGGAAATAAGGAGACTATAAAATGATAAAGAAAATTTCTACCGATAAAGCCCCTGCTGCAATAGGTCCCTATTCGCAGGCGATAGTACACGGTGATATAGTATTCACCTCGGGACAGATTCCGATCAACCCCGCGACGGGCAACGTAGAGGCAGAGGGAATAACCGCCCAGACCGAGCAGGTAATGCAGAATATCGGTGCGGTTCTCACCGAGGCAGGCTCATCCTTTGAGAAGGCGATCAAAACCACCTGCTTCCTTGCCGATATCAAGGATTTTGCGGTATTCAACGAGGTTTACGCGAAATACTTCACCGAGAAGCCTGCGCGCTCCTGCGTTGCAGTCAAGGATTTGCCCAAGGGCGTGCTCGTTGAGGTTGAGGTTATTGCTGAAATATAATTTTTATATTTTTTCAAAAAACATATTGACAAATACTAAGTTATACAGTATAATTTAGTTAACTAAAGCGCTTTAGCACGCTAAAGCGCTAATTTTTATCTAAAGGAACTATTAAAATGGCAGTTATACATACCACCGAGGTAGACAATCTTTTTAATGCAATCCTTTCGTTAAAAAGCAGGGAGGAATGCTACAAATTTTTTGAGGACGCTCTTACGCAGAGGGAGATTCTCGATATTGCTCAGAGGCTCAAGGCGGCAGAAATGCTGAAGTCGGGCAAGAGCTATAGCGAGGTATGCTCGGTCACGGGTATGAGTACTGCAACCGTCAGCCGCGTCAGCAAGGCTCTTGAGTCGGGTGCGGGTGGATATGAAATAGTAATGAAAAGAATGGGTAAATAATATGCTTAATGAAAAGATATTAAAAAATGAAGAAAAAGCGATATTTGCTCTTCGCTCGCTTTACAAAAGCTACGGATATCTTCCGTTCAAGATGAGCAAGTTTGAGGAATACGACCTCTACGCATCGAACAAGGATTTTCTTGTCAGTGATAGAGTTATTACCTTTACCGACACAGAC
>CAYXAC010000126.1:0-4224 GCA_964463025.1 uncultured Ruminococcus sp. | reverse complement strand
GCCCGTCGGGCATTGAGCATCTCAAGAGAAATCTCTGGAAATTCAGAGAGGAAAACAAAATTGATTTCTGCCTGGTAAACGGTGAGAATGCCGCGTTTATCACAGGAATATCACCCGAGCTTGCCGAGGTTCTGCTCCGTGCAGGCGCAGACTGCATCACGGGTGGAAACCACACGCTGCGCAATAAGAGGACATATACCTTCCTTGACGAGTGCAGCGAGATACTTCGTCCCGTCAATTTTGGCGATTCTGCTCCCGGCAGGGGCTATACCATACTCGACTGTATGGGCTACCGTATGCTCGTTATCAACGCTATGGGGCAGGTGCATATCGAGCCGACGCTTGATTCACCCTTCACGCATATTGATGCGGTGCTGAAAAGGGAAGAGGGCAATTACGATTTCGCAATTCTCGATATTCACGCCGAGGCAACGGGCGAAAAGCTGGCGGTAGGCTATGCCTATGACGGCAGAATAAATATGATTTTTGGCACGCACACTCACGTGCAGACGGCTGACTCGCAGATTCTTCCGCTTGGTACGGGATACATAAGCGACGTCGGAATGTGCGGCGAGAGTGACGGAATACTCGGTATGGACCCCGAGGTTGTGGTGCTTCATATGCGCTCGAATTTACCTTGCAGCTTCAAGGCGGCAAGCGGCAAATGCCGTGCCGACGGTGTGATATTCACGCTCGACACCTCAAAGGGTGTTGTAACCAAGGTGGAGCGTGTAAGCTTCTAAAATGCAAATAATTATTTGCAGAAAGGCGCAAATATTATGAATTTACAAACGCAGGTTGCGGTAATAGGCGCAGGTCATGCGGGAATTGAGGCGGCACTTGCTTCTGCTAGAATGGGTGTCGATACAGTTCTTTTCACCACCAACCTTGATGCCGTAGGCAATATGCCCTGCAACCCTTCGATTGGCGGAAGCGCAAAGGGACATCTCGTTTTTGAGATAGATGCTCTTGGCGGTGAGATGGGCTATGCTGCCGATCTTGCAACTATTCAGTCGCGTACACTTAATCTCGGCAAGGGCGCTGCCGTTCATTCAAAGAGAGTGCAGGCAGACAGAGCCGAGTATAAGAAAATAATGAAAAAAACTATCGAAGGTGAGCCGCATCTTCGTCTTATCCAGGCGGAAATAGTTGAGATTACCTTTGATGTTATAGATGATGTAAAGACCGTCACGGGTGTGGTCACAAGTCTTGGTGAGAGATGGAATGCAAGCCGTGTTATAGTTGCGACGGGTACGTTTCTTGACAGTCAGATTTTCATCGGTGACAAGGTATATTCGGCAGGCCCTGACGGACTTATGCCGGCATCCAAGTCGCTCTCCGAGTCGCTTGAGAAGCTCGGTGTTGAGCTTCAGCGCTTCAAGACCGGTACTCCTGCGAGAGTACATAGACGCTCGCTCGATTTTTCGGATCTCGAGCTTCAGGAGGGCGAGAGCGAGCCGATACCCTACTCGGTGCGCACGGAAAAACGCCCTGCAAATGAGGTCAATCTCGTGCCTTGCCACATAGTTTACACCAATAAGAACACTCACGAGGTGATACTCTCAAACCTTAATCGCTCGGCGATGTATTCGGGCAATATTACAGGTGAGGGACCTCGTTACTGTCCGTCTATTGAAACCAAGCTCGTCAGGTTTGCCGACAAGGAGAGACATCAGCTCTTCGTCGAGCCCTGCGGTCTTGACACCGAGGAGCTTTATATTCAGGGCTTCTCGACCTCTATGCCGACGGATATTCAGTACGAAATGCTCCATAGCCTTCGAGGCTTTGAGAATGCGGAGATTATGCGCTACGCATACGCAATAGAATACGACTGTGCCGACCCGACGGGAATGTACCCGACACTTGAATTCAAGTGCGCTCGCGGTCTTTACGGTGCGGGACAGTTCAATGGCACCTCGGGCTACGAGGAGGCAGCCGCGCAGGGACTCGTTGCGGGAATCAATGCGGCTCTTGCCGAAAAGGGTGAGGATGCTATGATACTTCCACGCTCGTCGTCGTATATCGGCACGCTGATAGACGACCTTGTCACCAAGGGTGCTAGAGAGCCGTACAGAATTATGACATCGAGAAGTGAGTACAGACTTCTATTGCGCCAGGATAACGCAGACCTCAGGCTCACCGACATCGGTTACCGAGTCGGACTTATCGGAGAGGAGCGTTACGGTGAATTTCTCGAAAAGCGCAAAATGATAGACGCGGAAATCGCAAGGCTTGAAAAAACGGTAGTTCCGCCCTCACAGCAGAATAACGAATATCTTTCGTCACTTGGCTCATCTGAGATTTCCACGGGAATAAAGCTCTCAGAGCTACTGCGCCGCCCCGAGATGTCCTACAAGGCGCTCGCAGCGCTTGATACGGCAAGACCTGTATTGCCCTCTGCGGTTGCCAGAACAGCCGAAATTCAGGTGAAGTACGAGGGATACATCAAGCGCGAGCTGTCCGAGGTCGCAAGACAAAAAAAGCTCGAGGATAAGAAAATCCCCGAGGATATAGATTACAATAAAATCGTCGGACTCAAGCAGGAGTCCTGTGAAAAGCTTGCGAAAATCCGCCCGATGAACATAGGACAGGCATCGCGCATCAGCGGAGTAAATCCTGCGGATATCAGCGTTCTGCTCATATATCTCGGGCATTGAGAGCATACTTATAATAAATGAAGGGAGAGCAAAATGGATAACCAAAATTCACGCACCGAAATGCTTATCGGCACCGAATCGCTGGAGAAGCTAAAGGCGGCAAAGGTCGCTGTATTCGGAGTCGGCGGAGTTGGCGGATATGCAGTCGAGGCGCTCGCGAGAGCAGGTATTGGCGATATAACGCTCGTGGACTCGGACAGAGTTGCGCTCTCCAATATAAATAGACAAATTATTGCTACGCACGACAGCGTCGGTAAGTATAAATGCGACGTTATGCGTGAACGCATTTTGTCCATCAACCCCGAGGCAAAGGTGACGGTGCATAACCTTTTTTTCTCGGAGGAAACGAAATATCTCTTTGATTTTTCCGCCTACGATTACGTTGTCGATGCAATAGACTCGCTTTTCTCAAAAATCGAGCTTATCGCGCTCGCAAATGCAAGCGGTGCAGAGATAATCTCGGCTATGGGCGCAGGCAACAAGCTCGACCCTACGAAATTCGAGGTATCCGATATATCGAAAACCACCGTCTGCCCACTTGCAAGAGCCGTAAGAATTGCGCTCCGCAAGAGAGGGATAAATCACCTCAAAGTAGTTTACTCCAAGGAAGAGCCTGTCGTAAAGAACAACCTTGACGCAGAGGGCAACCGTGTTCCCGCGAGCATATCCTTCGTTCCGTCGGTTATGGGACTCATAATCGCCGGCGAGGTAATAAGGGATATTATATCAAAAAATGATAACTAAAGTATACAAAAACCGCCCGGAGCAGTATCCGGGCGGTCTGTTTTATTATTTTGTTTTAGCTTTTCTCTTCGCATCGATTTTATTTACTGCCTTTGATACCATTCTTTCAATATCAGGCAGGAAGAGATGTAGAAGAAGCGCGAGAGAAATACTCATTCCAAGCATACCGAAGAACAAGATGGGATTGTCAAACGCAGGGAGAAGATGCAGGAAATCAACCGGAAGCGAGGGAATTATATTGCCAAGATAAATACTGATAAGCGATACTATAATCAGCCCTGCGCCAACTATCGAGCATACGCCTGTGCGCCATTTGGTGAACGGACGGCATAGTGCAAGAAGATTGATAAATCCGACCACAGTGACTACTACCATAGCGATAGAATTTCTCATAACGTCGGTCATGGAAATAAAGCCTATCTGGTGTATAAGCATTATAACAAGCACGGGAATAAACATAACGAGCGCGTTCGGTATGCTTCTCACAAGCACCGTCTGCATAAACGAGCCCTCAATGCGATTATCGTTCGGCTCAAGCGCAAGTAGGAATGATGCCACACCGATGACGAACATTTCAAGAAGCATAAACTGCTTCGGCTCGAAGGGATAGCCCGAGACAGTAAATACCGCATAAAGCGAAAGACAAATGGTAAACACCGTTTTCATAAGGAAAAGCACTGCCGAGTTTCGTACGTTGTTGATGCAGCGGCGTCCCTCTCTGACTACGTCGGGAAGCGTGCCGAAATCCGAATTCAGAAGCACTATTTGCGACACCTTTCTCGCCACCTCGCTGCCGTCTGCCATAGCGATAGCACAGTTGGAC
>CAYXAC010000125.1:0-4233 GCA_964463025.1 uncultured Ruminococcus sp. | reverse complement strand
AACTTTTTGCGTGTGAAATCTGCGATGCAAGAATACTCAATGGACATCTTTATGCAGTAATTGATATCAATTTACATTGGTTTGAGGCTTATAAAATATGTGACAGTATTGGTGGACACCTTGCCACTATAACCTCTGCACCAGAGCAAGCGGTAATTGCAGATTTAATAAGCAACGGAACAATAGGACAATATTGGTTAGGCGGTATAAAAAATACAAACGGTTGGGAATGGATAACCGGAGAAAAGATAACTTACACAAATTGGGATTCTGATCAACCCCAAAATGGTAGCGTCGAATGGTTCTTCGGAATAAAGTCATCCGGAAAATGGCATGATTATGATTATATTCATATAGGTCCTATAGGACTTGCATTTATCTGCGAATGGGAGTTTGATATTGTAGAAGACGAGCATTACTTTACCGAGTGGGAAATTACTACCGAAAGCACTTGCTTTGGTGACGGCGAAAAGTACAGGATTTGTACTCACTGCGGACTCGAAGAAACCGAAGTAATCCCTCAACTTGAGCATAACTTCATACTCAACGAAACTACAAATATCACTTCCTGCGATAAGTGCTCGGCTGCTATGTATGACGGTCGAATCTACAAGATATTCAACGTACAGCTTTCTTGGTTTGATGCTTATACATATTGTGATAAACTTGGCGGTCACCTCGTGACTATTACCTCTGTGGAAGAACAAGCATTTATAGAATCTTATATGAATTTACAATCGTTCAATAGCTATGCTTGGATTGGTGCATATTCCGATAGCAGTAAATGGCAGTGGGTGACAGATGAAGCATTCGAGTTTACTAATTGGGCTTCGCAACAGCCTGACTGTCTTAACGGCTCACAATTCTTTGGTGCTATAAATTACCTAGCACTAGGAAAATGGGACGATATTCAACCGTATCCCAATCATTACATTTTCTACGAATGGGAAGCTGAATAATTTTTAAAAAACACCGACGGGTTTTCCGTCGGTGTTTTTCATATTCCTGTATTATCAAATGGCGGGATAAAGCTCTCCTCTGCCATGCCGAATTCCTGAGTGAAGCCGTTTTGAAGTCCGAGTTTTTCTGCGTAGGAGACCAATTCGGCGTATTCCGCGTGAGTGACCTTGCGGTTAAGCGGCGGACTCATATTCTGCATAGGGGTGTACTGATTCATAAGGCTGACATAGATAGTGTCGCCGTAGGTGTCGAGAAGATATTTGAGCGAGAGCTTCGCTTCGGCAACGTGCCCCGGAAGCAGGAGAATTCTGACGATAACTCCGCGAGTCATTATGCCGTCGGCGTTGATTTCAGGCGCGCCGACCCGCCTCACCATCTCGGCTATGGCGGTGCGCGCTACCTCTGGGTAATTCTCGGCTTTAGAAAACTTCACTGCGGTTGACGAGCGAAAATACTTGAGATCGGGGAGATAAACGTCGACGATGCCGTCGAGCATTTTGAGTGTTTCAATATTATCATAGCTGCCTGTGTTGTATACGATGGGAATGTCAAGCCCCTTATTCCTTGCAATTATTATTGCCTCGCGTATCGAGGGTACGTAGTGAGTAGGGGTGACGAGGTTAACGTTGTGCGCGCCCTGCGCCTTTAGGTCAAGCATAATCTCGGCAAGGCGTTCGACGGTTACTTCTCTGCCCGAAATGCCACGCGAAATTTCTCTGTTCTGACAGAAAACGCAACCGAGCGAGCAACCCGAAAAGAATATAGTACCAGAGCCGCGAGTACCCGAAATCATCGGCTCTTCCCAAAAGTGAAGCGCGGCACGTGAAAGGTAAAGGGCAGACGGCATTCTGCAAAAGCCGACATTAGTATTTCTGTCTACCTGGCAATTCCTTGCGCAAAGTGTGCATTTTTTATAGGCGTTTTGCGACATACCGTTATCCTTTCGTTTCTGTATTGACATATTGAGTTTTTTGTGATACAATAGTTTTATCTTATTTGAGGAGATTCGCTATGGATAAAAGAGCTGATTATATTTCCTGGGACGAATATTTTATGGGAGTTGCGCTCCTTGCTTCGCAGAGGTCGAAGGATCCGAGCACGCAGGTTGGTGCTTGCATTGTTGACGGAGATAAGAGAATTCTCTCGACCGGCTACAACGGCTTCCCGCAGGGCTGCTCTGACGATGAATTTCCCTGGAACAGAGATGAGAGCCTTGGCGAAACCAAGTACCAGTTCGTCGTTCACGCGGAGCTTAACGCTATTCTTAACGCAAGCGGTAAGAAGCTCGCAGGAGCGATACTTTACGTCGGACTCTTCCCCTGCAACGAATGTGCAAAGGCTATTATACAGTCGGGCATTAAAGAGGTAATTTATCTTTCGGATAAGTACCACAACACACCGTCTATGAGTGCATCGCGCAAAATGCTTGATGCAGCAGGTGTAAAATGCCGTCAGATTAAACCGACCAAGGCGAGTATAGTTTTGAATTTTACCTAAATGTTGGGTGCCGTATTTGCGGCACCTTTTTATTTTGCAAAATATGCTTCAATCTCGGTAAGAGTTGCCAAAAGTGAGCCCTGCATCATATTTGGCTTACCACCGCCTCTGCCCGAGAGCGAGGTGTTGATGTCGGCTATATGCGTACGCAGGTCGGTATCGGTCGAGGAGATAACATACTTATAATCGCCGTCGCTACCAGATAGCGCGACGAGAATGCCACCGACTTTACCGACTGCAACGTTAGAAAAGGCGATAAGCTCGGGAATTGTAAATTCGGGGAGATTTATAACAAAATTGCCGCTTACTTCGGGAATTAGACTTCCCTCACGCTCTGCGAGATTTAATCGGCAAAGCTTCAATTCTTGCTTCAGCTTTTCCGAATCGGCAATATATTTTTCAAGTGCATCGGCAGTTTCGTGCTGCGGAGTCGATGTGAGCGCAGATATTTTTTTGATGTTCCCGTACTTCTTGCGATAATCAAGAAGTGCGCGCTTCCCTGCAACCATCCAGATGCGAGTGCCGCCACGATGCTTCATAAAATCAAGGATTTTGATAATACCGACCTCGCCTGTATAGGCTACGTGCGGTGCACAGCAGGCGCAGGAGTCGTAGTCACCTATCTTGACAATGCGAACGCCTTCGGTGAAGTCGAGCTTCGAGCGATATTCGAGCGCTTTAATTTCCTCTTGCGTGGGGAAAAAGGTATCAATTTTTACGTTAGCGAAAACAGCCATGTTTGCAAAATTTTCCACCTCGTCGAGCTGCTCGCGAGTAAGTACTCCGTCGACGTCGAAGGTCACCTCATCGTCACCAAGGTGAAAGCCAACGTTAGAAAGACCGTACAGTTTATTTATAAATCCACAGAGTATATGCTCGGCGGTGTGGCATTGCATTTTCTCGAAGCGCGCGTCAAAATCAACAGCACAATGCACCGTCTTGCCCTCGGGGGCGGTTACGGTCAGGTGATGTATGATGCCATCTGCCTCGTAAACGTGATTAACCCGGGCGGTGCCAATATAGCCCGTGTCCGCGCTCTGCCCTCCCTCCTCGGGAAAAAAGGCGGTGGCGGTAAGAATGACATCGTAACCATCGTCGGTCTTTGCGCATGATATTATTTCTGTATCGAATTCTTTTATATATGCATCTTTGTAATACAGTTTTTCGGTCATATTTTCACCTTAATTTATTTCGTATTTTTCTTTATCAAAAAGCGACCAAGGAGGCTCGGCAAGGTCGGGTAAAACAGAGGTGTCACAAACCAGTCCGTCCTTGTCAAAGGCTATGTGATAGGCCAAGAGCGCCGGAGCGCTTCCGCGATGCTTGCTACCGTATTTTTTGTCGGCAAAAAGCGGCATATTGCGCGAGGAAAACTGCGCTCGGATTTGGTGGAATCTACCTGTGTGAAGCTTGATTTGCACCAAGGAAAGCGGCTTCCCGCGATAGTCGGCTGTGGCAAGCGTCTGATATTCAAGGAGTGCTTTCTTTGCGCCCTTTTCACTTTCGTTCACGACAAGCGCCTTGCCAAGAGTCGCATCCTTAAATAGATAATCAAGCATCTCACCGCCGGGTGCAACACCGTCAACAACCGCAAAATACTCCTTGCATAGTTCACCCTCTTGCACGAGTGAGGAAAGAACCCCCGCACTCCTTTTGTTCCTCGCGAATGCAAGAATACCGCCTACCACACGGTCGAGTCGGTGTATAAGATAGAGCTCCGAGGGTTCACCAAGGCGAGACAGCTCGCGAGAAAGTTCGGTCAGAGCATCGGCATCT
>CAYXAC010000124.1:0-4239 GCA_964463025.1 uncultured Ruminococcus sp. | reverse complement strand
TGCCTTACCCCCGTACCGTTGGTAACGCTGAGTATTAAGACGTACTTCCTTTCTCGCTGCGGCTCGGTCACCTTCGGGGGAAAACAACACTTAGTTGTTTTCCAACACCCTCAGGCCGCTACGCTACCTAGAACAGTAGGAAACGCAGAATATTAATTAAATTCGAAATTAGGAATTCGAAATGAAAAGGAGAGCATTTTTGCTCTCCTTTTTTTGCTATTTAACGATGAAGCGCCATTTTCTTTCACGGTCGCGCTTGCTTGCGTAATCGATTCCTATTCGTGCCGTGCGTTCAAGCTTTGGTGGTTTTGTGCCATCGTCCTCTATCCATATTCCGCTTTTTTCTGTGAGGGGAAGGGCATTATCCTTGAGTGTAATGCCAAGTAGTTTGGTTGCTCTGCCTGGGCCGACAGCCCCCTCAATGCCTCTTATCAAAACTGCTTCGGGGTGTCCCTCGTCGCCTGTGACAATATTAAGCAGCGAGTGTATTCCATAGCACAGATAAACGTAGGTAATGCCGCCCGATTCGTACATTGGCTTTGTGCGCTCGGTCTTACCCTTGTGCGCGTGACAGGCGGTGTCCTTCTCGCCAAAGTAGCACTCTGTTTCGATTATACGTGCTTTTATCACACCATCTTGCGTGCGCCTACAAAGCAGCTTGCCGATAAGGTCTTTAGCAATAGAGGTCGCAGGGGCGGAGAAGTATTCCTTATCAAGTATCATTACAGCACCTCGACTCGTGTGACGACAAGGGTATCCCCCTTTACCTTAAAGAATATTTCGTAGTCTGAAAAACGCATTCCGTACTCGCGTTCGGGATCGTTTTGATATGATGGACGAGGGTCGTGTTCTAAGATTTTGATAAGCGCATTTTGCTTGGAAATGTTGATTTTTGACAATAATTCTTTACCAAAATCCACGTTTAAGGCGTATTCTCGCACAGGCTCGGAGAAGCCTGCGGTGGCTTCAGGGTGACTGTCGGTAAAGGGGAGATATGGCTTTATATCGTATATCGGTGTGCCGTTAAGCAGGTCTGCACCCGATACGATCAGAACGTCACCCTCGGCTTTAGTATGCTCAATTCCTATGAGCTTCACAGAGGAAAGTCCTATTGGATTAGGTCTATACGGCGAGCGGGTAGCAAATACTCCCATACGCTTGTTACCGCCAAGGCGTGGAGGTCTGACGGTAGGCGACCAGTCCTCACGCATCGCCTCGGAGAATTGCCATATTAGCCAAAGATGCGAGTATCCATCAATTCCTCGAAGTGCCTCGTTGACTCGGTACTCCGGCTCGAAAACTATTTTTGCGGTAAGTTCGTCTGCTATTCCACTCTGGCGCGGAATGCCGAACTTTTCCTTGAAATCACTATGTATTCTTGCTATTATTTTCATATTTGCCCTCTGAATTTTTCGTTTATATTATTATAGCATTTATTTTTAATTTTTGCAATAAAAAGCGTTCGAAAACTTGACAAAAAACGACTAAAATGATAAAATAATGAAGTTAAGAAAAAGGAAGTAGAAAAATGGAAGAAAAAAGAGAATTGTTTGAACGGATGCCTGTGCCAAAGGCGCTGGCAACGCTGGCTATTCCTACGATAATCAGCCAGCTTATCACAATGATATATAACCTCGCAGATACCTTCTTTATCGGTATGGCGAACAATCCCTCGCAGACAGCGGCGTCATCGGTGTCGTTCACGCTTGTGTTCCTTATGGCGTGTATATCCAATCTCTTCGGCGTTGGCGGTGGAAGTCTTATTTCAAGACTTCTCGGTGAGAAGCGCGACAAGGATGCCGCAAGCGTTGCGTCATTTTCTTTTTACGGCTCACTAATAATTGCTCTCCTGTACTCCCTTGCGGTGCTCGCCTTTATGGATCCGCTTTTAACTAAGCTTGGCGCGACCGAAAGCTCGCTCCCATATGCGCAAGATTACGCCTTTTGGGTTGTGGTTATAGGCGGCATTCCCACTACGCTTGCGATGACTATGTCGCATCTTTTTAGGAGCGAGGGCTTTGCGAAATACGCCAGCTTTGGTCTTGGAATGGGCGGTGTCCTGAACATTATTCTCGACCCTATATTTATGTTTGTCATTCTCTCGCCCGGAAATGAAACCAAGGGCGCAGCTATCGCCACGATGCTTTCTAACGTTGCGGTTATCGTTTATTTCGTTATCATTTACCTTATGAAGAGAAAAAGCTCGGTGCTTTCGCTTTCCCCGAAAAAGATGATTCCCGAAAAGAGATATATCAGCTCGATATTTGCAGTAGGCTTTCCGTCTGCACTCGGCTCATTCCTCGCCTGCCTTACGAATATCGTTATTAACAATCTAACTTCGAATTACGGCGATGTTGCTGTTGCGGCAGTCGGTATTGCCAAGAAAATTGATATGCTGCCGATGAATGTCGGCATGGGCCTTTGCCAAGGTATGATGCCGCTTGTCGCCTACAATTTCTCGTCGGGTAATTATAAGCGAATGAAGGCGTTTGCCACCTGCGCGAGAGCCGTTGGAATGGGCTTCGCGGCGGTGTGCATAGTGGTATTTGAGGTGTTTGCCTCGCCTATCGTTGGCATCTTTAACGGTCACGCTGAAACGGTTGCAATGGGTACCGATTTTCTGCGCATACTCTGCCTAGCAGTACCGCTTATGATATTCAACTTCCAGCTCAGCTTCACCTTCCAGGCGATGGGTATGGGCAAGCAGTCGCTTATCCTTTCCTCGCTTCGCCAGGGCCTCGTGAATATCCCGCTTCTCTTCGTTATGAATCATTTCTTTGGGCTTTACGGCATTATCTGGACACAGCTTGTATCCGACGCATTAACCTCGGTTATATCCTACGCTGTGTACCGTTCGTCGTACAAAAAGCTCTTCGCAAAGCAAGAGGCTGCAGAAGCAAATTTAGGCGAAATTTAATTAAAATGTAAACTAAACATATTGAAAGCGGAGAATTTTACTTCTCCGCTTTCTTTTTTAGATTTTAATGTTCTAAAGGATTATATCATTCCTCGGGAATATAATCGTAGTGAATTGTGGCATTAATTAAACTGTCATTTCCTGTTGCTGAAATTTCAATTGCTGTCCATTCTTCTTCAGTACCGGTATAGTAAACATCAGTAAGTGCAGTACAATACGAGAATGCATTAGATTTAATGTTAGTAGCGCTCTTTGGAAGGGTGATACTAGTGAGTCCCGAGCAACCAGAGAATGCAGAACTGCCAATGCTAGTAACGCTTTCGGGGATATCGATGCTAGTAAGTCCCGAGCAACCATAGAATGCAGAATCGTCAATGCTCGTAACGCTATTCGGTATAGTGATACTAGTAAGTCCTGAGCAATCGGAGAACGCATTCCAGCTAATGCTTGTAACCCCCTCGGGAATCTCTATACTCGTAAGTCCTGTGCAACCATAGAATGCAAAACTGCCAATGCTAGTAACTCTATTAGGTATATTGATGCTAGTGAGTCCTGTGCAACCTGAGAATGCAGAATTGCCAATGCCAGTAACGCTTTCAGGGATAGTGACGCTAGTTAGTCCGGTACAACCAGAGAACGCATAATCGCCAATGTTAGTAACGCTATTAGGTATAGTGATGCTAGTAAGCCCTGAGCAATTACAGAACGCCTGAGAGTTAATATCTGTAGTGCCGTTAAGTATAGTAACTTTTTTTAAGCTTGTGGGTATGTTGTACGTGTAATAATAACCATCGTAATAATAATGATAATTAGACGAGTTACCGTTATAATCAAATATATATCCAAAGTGACTTTTATATCCGGTGGCATCTTTGCGTGCTCCAACGAACGGCAAAGTTATGTTTTCGAGACTTGTGCATCCCTTGAAAGCACCTTCACCGATACTAGCAACGCTTCCGGGAATGGTGATGCTGGTGAGTCCGGTACAACCATTGAACGCAGAATCGCCAATGCTCGTAACGCTATTAGGTATATTGATGCTAGTGAGCCCCGAGCAACCGGAGAATACACCCTCACCAATACTAGTAATACTCTCGGGCATCACTATGTTTGTAAGTACAGAGCAATCTCCAAATGCATACGCGCCAATACTTGTTACGCTGTCGGGTATCACTATGCTTTCCAGCGAGTCACAATTATAGAATGCATAATTGTCAATGGTGGTAACGCTCCCTGGGATAGTTATGCTAGCGAGTCCCGAACAACCAAAGAACGTCTTCATTTCAATGCTCGTAACGCTATTAGGTATATTGATGCTAGTG
>CAYXAC010000123.1:0-4246 GCA_964463025.1 uncultured Ruminococcus sp. | reverse complement strand
GAGGAGGAGGCTATCCTCATCAAGCAGATGAAGGAAGATCCCAAGATGGCGAACAAGCCTGACAATATCCTTGCTAACATCGTTAAGGGTAGACTTGGCAAGTTCTATGAGAACAACTGTCTTCTTGAGCAGGCATACGTTAAGGACGACTCTATGAGCGTTTCCAAGTACGTAGCATCCGTTGCGAAGGAGCTTGGCGGTTCCATCAAGGTTACCGGCTACGTTCGTTTTGACAAGGGCGAAGGCATTCAGAAGAGAGAAGAGGATTATGGCGCAGAGATCGCAAAGATGATCCAGGGATAATTCTGACGGCTTGATTCAAGCATAACCAAAAAGGGCACAGTATTCTGTGCCCTTTTTTATCGCAAATTTGTCCCTCGCAGTATGTAAATACAGCTTCGTGACAAAAATGCGATTTCTGTCTTGACTGAAGCCGTCATCTCTTATCCCTGCGGGCTAATTCCGTCAGGCATAAAAAAATAGAGAGTGTGGTTTCCCACACTCTCTATTTTTATCGTCGTTCTATTTTTTAATTAGTATTCTCTTCCGGAAAAGGCAGAAACGAGCCGCCGACATGCTCACGGAACAAATTGTTCATTTTAATCTTGTGTTCTCGGCTTATAGGCACAGGCTCTTCTCTCTGCAGTTCTTCTTCAATTTCGCTGATTTTCAAGGCTAAGCCTTCTTCTATTGCGCGCTTAAAAAGTTCCCGATTCTCGCTTTGCTTTGCGTTTTTACTGTAATTGCTCATTTTTCCTCCCGTGTCGGTAAGTTTTGCAAAAATAAAAGTGCGACAACCGAAGTTGCCGCACCGAAAAACGCAAACTCCGATTGTTGCTACACAAAACTTAACAAGCAGCGAGGTAGTTATACCTATACACACAAGCCAAGTGGAATTTGCATTTTTGCCAAATCCATTATTGACTTGTGTATACATAAATAAAGCATAGGAATAAAAACCCTCTATAAAAAATAGAGAGCTCTCGCATAGCTTGTTAATTAAATTTTGTGTAGCGAGTGTATTATATCACATTTTCGCAGATTTGTAAATACCTTTGACGCAAAATATAAAAAACACCGCTAGGTGAAGCGGTGTTTTTGCTATATTATTTGAACGCCTTCTGGTTAAGAACGAGTGCGCTGTACATAAAGAGCACGTCCTTGCCCTCGAAGTCGATGAATGAGCCGAGCATATCGGGCATTACGTAGCGGATATCAACAACGTAAATGCTCTTGTAGCCCTCTGCAAGCAAGGGAGCAAGGCTCGAGCCGAAGGAATCGCGGAAGAGGATAAGCTCCTCGTCGGTTGTTGCATTGGGATTGTCAATGCGAAGCAATGCGCGAGTACCCGAAAGGAAGGTGTTATATCCGTCCTCGCTCTCAAACTGTGCAAGGTCGTATATAGTACCGGTTTTGCCTGTTTCATAGTCATATACGGTACACGCATCAAGCACCTTGTTGGTGAGGTATACGAGAGTATCAGGTTTGGGATAAAGCGCGCTCTGCAGGTAGTAAACACCCTTGAAGCCCTCGAGCTTGTTCTCGGTATACTCACCCGAGAGTCTGTCTGCTATACCAAGCTCTGCAGCGAGCTTATCAACAACCTCGTCAATCTTGTCCTGGCTCCAGTGGGTGTCGGTGCGATAGTAGTCGGAAAGCTCAAGGCAATCGAATATATCAACGTACTCCATACCGGGAAGTCTTTCCTTGATGGTGTTTACGAGTGCCGCGTAATCGGGTGCAGGATATCCGTAATCTCTGCCGAGGAAGTAGTTTTTGTCGGGAACGATGGAAACAAACTTGTCACCGCCGTTGTCCTTGAGGTATTTGTTGTAAATATACTCGAGTCTGCCTACCGAATAATCTATAAGACCGTCGGTGAAGTCGGGCTCAATCTTGGCGATATAGCCGTCAACCTCTGTCATTCCGTTGTTCTCCTTGAGGCAGAGAACATTAAGGTGGAATCTCGCCTTGAGCGAACGGAAGAACTCTCTTAAGGGGAACTGGTCAACCGTGTAATCCTCGAAGTCCTCAATAACCGATTTATCGAGAATACCCTCCCAGGTTATTTCGGTAGGGAACTGTGCGAGAGGGCGACGCTCGCTCTCTGAGGTTTCTTTCTGGTTGAAGAATGATATAGTGCACATAGACACGAAGATTAACATAAAGGTGACGTACGTTAAGGTCACAATGATATTTTTTGTTTGATTACTCATTTTATATCTCCTTTCGTGTCAATTAGAATCTGAAGTAGAGGAAGGGGCTGAACGAGCCGTCAACGAAGTATGCTGTTACGATAAGAAGCATAACTACAACGAAGATAGGCTCAAATATATTGATTATCTTGTTAATGCGCTCGTTTTCCTTGAGCTTGAGAACGAAATTCTTGAGAACAGGAGTCGAGCCGAAGATAGCTACGATAAGCACAACCGCATATCCCGAGAGATAGTAGCCGGTTTCAGCCGTCCAGAAGGGCAGACCGCCTGCGCCGAACATACTGCCGATATCGGCAACAGCACCGCTAAGACCGTTAGCGCTGAAGAGAACGAAGCTGATAAGAATCAGTACGCATACGTATATGTGAGAGAAAATCTTGGGAATCTTTGCAAAGAGCTTATTAAGCCAGAACTTCTCGAGCACGAGGAAGATAGCGAAATAAAGTCCCCAAAGAATAAACGTCCAGTCGGCACCATGCCAGAATCCGGTGAGGAACCATACCACAGCAGTATTGAAGAGCCAACGGGGAGCGTTAACTCTATTACCGCCGAGAGGGATGTAAACGTAATCGCGGAACCAGGTTCCAAGCGACATATGCCATCTTCTCCAGAACTCGCCGATACTTTTCGAGATAAAGGGATAGTTGAAGTTCTCGAGGAAACGGAAGCCGAATACTCGTCCAAGACCGATAGCCATATCCGAGTAACCCGAGAAGTCGAAATAGAGCTGAAGCGAAATTGCGATAGCGTAAATCCAGAAGCCTACAACCGAAGCCTCGTCGGAAGCGTGCATAGTGCGTGCGAGAGTACCGAGAGTATCAGCGATAAGCACCTTCTTGGAAAGACCGATAACGAATCTTGTAATACCCGTACCGAAGTTATCGAAGGAATGAGTACGCTCTGTGAGATCCTCCTCAACCGTGGTGTAACGAACGATAGGACCTGCGATAAGCTGGGGGAAGAGCGCAACGTATGTTGCAAGACGGATAAAGCTCTTCTGCACCTTCGCATCACCGCGATAAACATCTATGGTATAGCTCATAGTCTGGAAGGTATAGAAGCTGATACCGATGGGAAGCGCAAGGCCGAGAAGCGAAAAATCTGAATTGAATATGGAATTAACGTTGGAGATAAAGAAATCAGAATACTTAAAGAAGCCAAGAGAACCAAGGCTGGCAATTACCGACAACCAAAGAAATACCTTTGCAATCGGTTTGCCTCTGAAGCGGTCGATAAGCAAGCCGAAAATGTAGTTTATTAAAATGGTTGCGAGCATGAGCAGCGTGTAAACGGGTTCGCCGTAGAAGTAGAAGCCAAGGCTTGCAATGAGAAGCACAAGGTTCTTAAACTTGAAGGGAACGAGGAAATACACAACCATTACAGCTGCAAGGAAATAGTATAAAAAGCTGATGCTTGAGAAGAGCATTCTAGTTCCTCCTTAATCTGATTTGCATAAAAATAGCGGGCAGGATTCGCGCAGAATCCGCCCGCTTCTGTAAATAGGGGATAGTTTTATTATTCAGCGCTTGCGGGGCACATAAGGAAGAATACGAAGTTATCGTATGCTCCAACGAGCTTCTCGTCTGCCTCAACGCAAATATTCCATCTAGCGTTAGAGTTTTCGGTAAGGTCATTTATGAAGTTCTGAACGTCAACACCGTCTTCAACCTCGAAGATGTAACCAACGAAAGGAATGGAGCCCATCATAGGCATAAACACAGCGCAATCCTTGTAGTCGGTGATGGTGTAGTTATCAAATCCGGTGAAGTATTCTGTACCAACAGGCATTTCCATAGCACCGAGCATAATGGGACAGAGCCAAGCTTCGCAAAGAGCCTGTGCAAGTGAAAGTGCAGTGTTATCGGGGTTGGTGAACATCATATCCTCGAATGCGAGCCAGTAGGAGTAACCGAGAGTCCCCTCTTCAAGAGTAGCAGGGTAGATTACGTCGCCAAGTACGACGTCACCGCCACCAACGTCCTCGCTGCCACCCTCGTCACCGAGGTCAGCGGGACACATAAGGAAGAATA
>CAYXAC010000122.1:0-4364 GCA_964463025.1 uncultured Ruminococcus sp. | reverse complement strand
TAAAACGCACTTGTGCGTCGCCAGTAACGGTTAGGGCTATGCCCGAAAATGAAATCCCCCCCGTTCTACGGGGGGATATTTATTACAGATATTTAATTTATATTGATATCAAACTTACTCAGCTTTTCCATCAGGAGCTCCTCTTCGGTAGGTGTATCCTGCATCTTTTCAATTTGCTCACGAATGTTAAGCATTCGCTCGTCGGTTACCGCTATTACGTCAGCGCATGCCTTGAGCTGTGTTAAAATATCCTGTTGATTCTCGATTTGCTGTTTATATTTGAGCTGATGCTCAAGACTTGCCCAGAAGTCCATGGCGATAGTGCGTATCTGCACCTCGACCTTCATATCTCGTTTTTCGTCCATAAAGAACACAGGTACGGTTACAATCAAGTGCAGACTGCGATAGCCGTTAGGCTTGGGATTAGCGATATAATCCTTTCGAGCTATCAGCTTGATGTCTTCCTGTTTCAGCAATGCATCGGCAAGCAGATAAATATCGTCGATATAAGAGCAGATAACTCTTATTCCTGCTACGTCGTTGATATTATCAATAATATTGTCTATCGAAAATGTAATACCGCGGCGTGCCATTTTTTCGGCAATACTTGCTGTGCTCTTGATTCGTGTACTTATAGAGCTAATCGGGTTGCGGCTATATCGCACCTTGAAATCGGTGTCAAGCACCTCAAACTTGGTCTTGATTTCCTTCATAGCACAGGTGTACATCATTATAAGCTCTTTATATTCAATCATCGAGCCGAGCATTTTCTTGGAACGCTCATATATTGTATTTGTAGCTGCATTTGTAAGCTGCATTAGCTTTTTGTGGTCAAATTCCATAGTAATCTCAAACTCCTTTATAAAGATGTCATATTTTAACATATATAAATGTAACGCTTCAAGCAGCCTTTTGTAAATATTATAAAACCAGAAGTTAACATTTTCCCTTGACTAATATCCATCTTTATGCTAAAATACTAATAACAAAACTAAAGGGAGGGCAATATATGAAATTCGGTATGCCGACTCTTGTCGAATGCACGGATATCTTCGAGTGTTGCGCTGTTGCAGAGAAGTACGGACTCGATTTTGTCGAAATAAATATGAGCTTTCCGCAGTATCAGCCGTCGAGCCTTGACCCCACGGAGCTCGTAAAAATTACTAGGGAAAAGGGAATAACCTACACCATTCACGCCGACGAGATGCTGAATCCCTTCGATTTTAACGATTCGGTGTCGGACTGCTATTTTGGTGTTATGCGCGACACCATTCGCTTCGCCAAGTCCATCGGGGCATCGGTTATCAATATGCATCTACTGAAGGGCGTTTATGTTACTTTGCCCGATAAGGTTATATTGCTAAACGATGTATATTCTGAAAAATACCGAGAAAAAGTCGGGCAGTTTATCAAAATGTGCGAAATTGAGATAGCCGACGCCCCCCTCAAAATCGTTGTCGAAAACGTTGATTCCAATCCCTTTACCGAAAGTCAGCTCGCAGTACTGCCTCTCTT
The DNA here is from genome assembly GCA_964463025.1 of uncultured Ruminococcus sp. Taxonomy (GTDB): domain Bacteria; phylum Bacillota; class Clostridia; order Oscillospirales; family CAG-272; genus UBA1740. Next base: position 2,849 of record CAYXAC010000122.1, on the reverse strand, counting down.
TATGGCTAGCCATGCATTCGCTCTCACACTTGACACAGGACATGAGCATTGCCTGGGCTACGCCGACTCCGATGTATTCAAGAAGTACCCCGAGAAGCTCATTCATATGCACCTGCACGACGCACGCGGTAAGAGTGCACATCTGCCTCTCGGCACGGGAGACGTTGATGTATCGGGCAGCCTTTCACTTTTACCAAACGACAAAACCTGTTTAATCGAGGTCAAGACCATAGCAGGACTTGACGAGAGTATAAAATATCTAAAAGGAGCGAAAATAATATGAACGGCAAGGAAAGATTCATAGAAATTTACAACAAGTGCATTACGCGAGAGGGCGCGGATAAGCTCCTCGAATATCTCCTCTCGCCTGCGTCGGATTTCTTCACCGCACCTGCAAGCTCGAGATTCCACTCCTCTTATGAGGGCGGTTTGGTTGACCATTCAATCAACGTTTACGAATGCCTCGACTCCTATCTCAAATCTCCGAGATACAAGGAAATTTTCGGCTTCGAGTACACCGATGAGAGCATCGCTATCGTATCGCTTCTTCACGATCTCTGCAAGGTTAATATTTACAAGAAGGGCTTCCGCAATGTCAAGGACGAGAAGGGTGTTTGGCAGAGAGTTGATACCTTTGAGTATGACGACAAGCTCCCCTACGGTCACGGCGAAAAGAGCGTTTACATCATTTCGGGATATATGAAGCTCACTCGAGAGGAAGCATTTGCAATAAGATATCACATGGGTTATTCCTCGACCGAGGACGCGAGAAACGTTGCGGCGGCATTCGAGATGTTCCCGCTTGCCTTTGCACTTTCCACCGCAGACAGCGAGGCAACCTATTACATCGAAGCTGATAAAAAGTGAGGATAGGGAATTGAGAAAGAATTTTGGCGCAAAGCCATGTATTTATCCTATGCCCGTGCTTATCGTAGCCGCATATGACGAGAACGGAACTCCTTGTGCTATGAACGCTGCCTGGGGCGGTATAACCGAGGAAACCGAGATTACTATCTGTCTCAGCCCCGAGCACAAGACCACGAAGAATATACAGACGTCAGCCGCTTTTACCGTGAGCATGGCAACCGCCAATTACGTTAAGGAGTGCGACTATCTCGGTGTTGTGTCGGGCAACGACGTACCCGACAAGCTCGCTCATATCGGAATGCATACCACACGCTCCGAGCTTGTCAACGCACCGATTATCGACGAGCTTCCGATGTCGCTTGAATGCAAGCTGGTGAGCTATGACGAGGCCACCTGCCGCCTTATCGGTGAGATAGTGAACGTATCTGCCGACGAGAGCGTTCTTAACGAGAAGGGCAAGGTTGACCCCGCAAAGCTAAAGCCTATAACCTATGATTCAATGAATCACGCATATCTTGTCCTCGGTGAAAAGGTCGGCAATGCCTTTTCCGACGGACTCTCTTAAATAAAATAAAAATGACGAAGATAATAAAATCTTCGTCATTTTTATTTCTGCCTTCAATTATCTGCTTATTCTGCAACGAATAGGTAGGGGTAAACCTCTTGACCACCGTCGATGAAATAAGCCTCAATAGAAGGATATGTGTTAGCAACGTAGGCCTCAAGCTCCGCGCGTTCTTCGGCGGTTGCATCCTTGCCGCAGAATACGGTGAGCATGAACTTCTCGCCGTCAGCGAGCAGCTTATCTAGGAGTCCGTGAGCCGCACCCTCGCGAGTAGGTTCGGAAATTACTATTTCCTTTGCAACAATACCGATAGTATCACCCTCGCTAACGTGTACGCCGTTCATATCGGCATCTCTGATAGCAGGGGAGATTGCAGCGGAAACTATTCTGCCAATCGCTTCTTCGGCTTCCTGCATAAGCTCGTCGGGCTCAAGCATATCGAAATTCATAGATGAAAGTGCTACGTATCCTGCGCCAATGCTCTTGGTGGGAATAACGTGAACCTTTGCATCCTCATATATTTCAGCCGCCTGACCTGCCGCCATAATAATGTTGCCGTTGTTGGGGAATACGAAAATATTCTCGGCATTTATCTTGCCGAACGCATCGATAAAATCGTTGGTAGAGGGGTTGTTGGTCTGACCGCCCTCAACTATCTCGTCACTACCAAGCTGACCGAACAACTCGGAAATACCTGCGCCGTTACTTACCGCAACGATACCGTACTTCTTTTTAGGCTGTTCCACAGCAACAGTGGCCTTCTCGTCTGCGGGAGAACGAAGCTCGGTATGCTGAACGGACATATTTTCGATTTTCACAGTGAGGAACTCACCGAATTTTCTCATATGTCTTAATACCTTCTCGGGAGTCATCGTATGAACGTGAATCTTAACGATACTCTCGGTTTGGAAAGCAACTATGGAATCACCAATGGTCGCAAGGAAAATCTTGAGCGCATCAATGTCGAAGTTATTTATATTGGTCTTCTTATTCATAAGCTGAACAAGAAGCTCGGTGCAATAACCGTACTCCATCACGCTGTCAGGACCGAATGTGCTTTCTCCTGCGGCAGAAGGCTTTGCCAACGGTATGAATGTTTCCCCCTCCTCGATTTCCTCACCGTTGAGAACGCGGTTAAGACCGTCAATAATGTAGAGTAGACCTGCTCCGCCACTATCAACAACGCCTGCCTCGCTAAGTATGGGAAGAATCTCCGGAGTACGCTCAAGGGACGCGTTCATCTCTTTTACAAGGTCGGAGAAGAGCGACTGCACGGTGCTCTTGGGGGTAAGTCTGCTTACCGCATACTCAACCGCCTCACGAGCAACGGTCAAAATAGTACCCTCGGTAGGAGTCATAACCGAGGTATATGCCTGCTGTACGCCAAGCTCAAGAGCGTGTGCGAGCTCCTTGGAGT
>CAYXAC010000121.1:0-4418 GCA_964463025.1 uncultured Ruminococcus sp. | reverse complement strand
CAACATTCTGCGCGAGGTAGCGACTATCTGCGGCGGTAAGGGCGGCGGACGTCCCGACTCTGCAATGGGCGGTGGCAAGGACATCGACAAGATACCCGAGGCTCTCGCAAAGGCTGAGGAAATCCTCACGAATATCTAAAATGTAAACACATATTGTCAAATTAGCTGAAATCTAGGTTTTTTATCAGGTTTCAGCTAATTTGGTAAATGGAAAAAGGAAAAACAAAATGACAGTATACGAAAGATTTTTGAAATACGTTTCTTACCCCACCACATCGGACGAGTCGAGTCCTGCTTGCCCCAGTACAGAGGGACAGAGAGTACTTGCAGAGGCTCTTTGTAAGGAGCTTTCGGAGCTTGGACTCACCGACGCGAGAGTCGATAAGAACGGATACGTTTATGCGAGCATTCCCGCAAATTGCGAGGGTATGGACTCCATAGGCTTTATTGCGCATATGGACACAGCCTCGGAGGCGTCGGGCGAGAACATCAAGCCGAAGATGATAGACTATCAGGGCGGCGACATTATGCTTAACGAGGAGCAGGGAATAGCTCTCAAAATCTCCGACTATCCCTTCGTTGCCACTCTTGCAGGTCAGCGTCTTATCGTTACCGACGGCACGACGCTCCTCGGTGCTGACGACAAGGCGGGAATTGCAGAAATTATAACTGCGGTGGAACAGATACTGCAAAGCGATATTAAGCACGGCAAAATTTGCATCGGCTTTACGCCCGACGAGGAGATAGGCAGAGGTGCCGACCTCTTTGACGTAGTGGGCTTCGGCGCGGACTATGCCTACACGGTTGACGGCGGTGCGCTCGGTGAGGTCGAGTACGAGAATTTCAATGCCGCTTCTGCGGTAGTCAAGGTGCACGGCAGAGCTATTCACCCCGGCAGTGCAAAGGGTAAGATGATAAACGCTGCGCGTATTGCCGCCGAGTTTGACTCAATGCTCGCACCCGATGAGATTCCCGAGAAAACCGAGGGTTACGAGGGCTTCCACCATTTGCTCTCCATTGAGGGCGCAACCGAGGAAGCGGTGGCGAGATATATTATCCGCGATCACTCGAAGGAAAAATTCCTTGCCAAAAAGGCAGAGTTTGAGTCGGTCGTAGCAGCTCTTAACGAAAAGTACGGCGAAGGTACTGTCGAGCTTGATTTGCGTGATTCTTATTATAATATGAAGGAAATTCTTGAGAATAAGATGTTTATCGTCGAGCGCGCGATGGCGGCTATGGAGCGAGTGGGTGTGACTCCCGTTTCCGTTCCGATTCGCGGCGGTACAGACGGAGCAACGCTCTCCTTTATGGGTCTGCCTTGCCCGAATCTGCCCACAGGCGGCGGTAATTATCACTCACGCTTTGAATACGTATCGGTTGACGCTATGGAAAGGGTTGTAGAGCTTATTACTGAAATTGTGAAGGGATAATAAAATGGACAATAAGAGAAACGGACTCCTCGAGATTTATAGATTTATCATTTGTTTTTTACCGCTGTATTATCATAATTACTTCTTCTTTAAGAGAGATTACAGCAAGTTTCCTATTTGCGAGCTTGCGGTTGACTTCTTCTTTATGCTGAGTGGCTTCTTCCTTATGCGTATTATGCGCAGAGAGAAGGATACTCCTGTTTTCAAGGGTCTTGGCAGAATTATGCTCGGACGAGTAAAGCCAATGCTCTTTACCGTAGGGTTTATTGCCGCATTTAACTTTATTTGCATGGCTCTGTTTATTCGCGGCGACCTTATGCATTACGTAGACACCTTCTTCGATCTCTTTAAGTATTGGTGGTTCGTAATTTATCTTACGATTGCTATTGGTGTGTTGTATCTTATATATCGCCTTTTGAAGAGCGAGAAGAAATTCATAATCTTCCTTGCCGTTCTGGCTCTCGCTATGGCATACCTTCATTACTTGGTGGTGGTCGAGGGAATGTTCAGCTGGCGTGTGCTGTTTACAACGCGCACGTTTGGTTGTATTCCTATGGGAATCCTCGTTTCTTATATCCCTGCCCTGAAGATTAAGAAATTCAATCCCAGCATTCCGATAGTTGTAGTATTAGTACCCACTCTCATTTATCTTGCATATATCGAGAAAGGCTTCTTTACCTGCATAGGAATGATACTTATGTTCGGTGCGCTGATGTATTTCTCCTGCAATATCAATGTTGGCGGCCCCGTCTTTGACCTTATCGGCAAATTAAGTGTGAGAATGTATCTTTATATGGCGTTTGTTACTATGTTTGAGATACTCGGACTCACCAATCACCGAATACTGTTTGTGATAGACGTTGCGCTGGCATCGCTTGACTTGATAGTCGATTACTACCGAACCAAATACAAAGCGCTGAAAAAGAAAACAGAAAAGACAGCCGAGCCTGTCTCTGCGATTAAATGATATGAGAAAAGCACCCGATTTTGTCGGGTGCTTTGTTTATCAATTACTGTTCGCTGAACATATCCTTGCCAACTCCGCAAAGGGGACATTCGAAATCCTCGGGAAGATCCTCGAATTTCGTGCCGGGAGCGATACCCTGATCGGGTGCGCCCTCCGCCTCGTCATATACCCAACCGCAAGCGTCACATACGTATTTTTTCATTTTATTTAATTCCTTTCTTGATTTGAATTGTTTTCTGTATACATTATAGCAGAAAGAAAACACAATATTCCGTGACTAAGTCACATTTTTATTTATAAGGCTCAGGATTGCTTGTAAGACCGAGGATATAATCGGTTGACGTATCGTAATATTTTGCCAGAAGTATGAGGAGCTCTATCGGTATTTGCCTTTTTCCGCTTTCGTATTGTGAGTAGGTATTTTGCTTTATGTGCAGATACTCGGCTATTTCCTTTTGAGTTAAATCTCTATCTTCTCGCAAATCCCTTATCCTCATAAATATCTCCTCTGATTTCTTTGAGATTATTATAGTAAATCTCAAAGTGAGATATTGACTTTTATCTCATTTTGTGATATTATGAGATTGATTTCTATTTTTGGGAGGGAATTAAAATGAAAAAGCAAGCTTTAATTTTGTTTTTGGCAGTAATTGTACTGTCACTTTCCTCATGCGGACTTTTCAAGTGCAAGCATAAGGAATATAGCGAGAAGGTAGTCGAGCCTAACTGCTTTGCAGAGGGCTATACCGAGCATATCTGTACGAAGTGCGAGGAGAGCTACAAGGATAATATTCAGCCTAAAACCAAGCATTATTTCGCAGGCGAAGCCTGTCCCAACTGCGGTATGGAAGAAATAACCGAGAATATTACCCCCGATACCGAGTGGTACAGTGAGGAAATCGTGGTGTTTAACCTCACTACCAAAGAGCAGCTTGCAGGTCTTGCATCTCTTGTTAATTTGGGAGCGGATTTCAGTGGTGTGAAAATCTATCTCGATGCGGATATCGACCTCGGCTACTACGAGTGGATTCCTATCGGTAATGCCGAGAATGCATTCAACGGCACATTTGACGGTGACGGTCACACCATTTCGGGACTCAAGATTAATGCTAATGACAAATATATAGGTCTATTTGGCAATTCAAGTGGAAAAATATGTAATTTAAGTATTGTAGATGCGAACGTTTACGTTAAGCGTGACAGCGCATTCGTCTCTATCGTCTGTGGATATTCTACTAATGAGATTTCCGACGTTAGTGCCGACGGCTTTATCGAAGCGCCTAAGTCAGATGTAGTTGGCGCGATAGCAGGAGCAGCAGTGCCTGCTGCGGTTGTATACAAGAATCTCTCTAGTAATGCGAAGATAAAGGGACAGAATTCAGTCGGAGGTATTTTCGGTCATATAATTGCTACCGGAATCGTACAGACCGAGAATCTCTCGAATACGGGAGATGTAACCGGCGTTATGCAGGTAGGCGGAGCTGTTGGATATGCAAAAGCAGCGGTTGGCTCGAAGATTTACAAAGCATCAGTTTCTGCAAATATCGTAGGTGAATACGCTGTAGGCGGTATTTTAGGCAGAGCGGACACCGTTGCCGTTTCCACTTGTACAAACGACGGCTCAACTGTTACGGCAACTTCTTATCAAACAGAAGGCACGAACTTCTTCGTATGGCTCGGTGGCTACGTAGGAGATGGTTACAGTGTAGATAACTGCGTAAACAACGTTGATATTACCTATAGTGCGAGAGGCATTTACGTTGGTGGTATAATCGGATTCGCCAGAAACAATATAAATAACTGTACTAATAACGGTGATATTACTACAAACACAACCTGTGTTGGCGGAATTGCAGGTGAGATTAACTCCAGTGCAGAGAGAAATATAAGTGGTCTTACCAATACGGGTAATATCGTTGGTAATTCTAGAGTTGGCGGTGTTGTTGGCTACTTGTATCAGGTTAATAGTACACTTGGAACCCATTATGAAGATGTCAAAAAAGCTTATGATAGTATATATG
>CAYXAC010000120.1:0-4441 GCA_964463025.1 uncultured Ruminococcus sp. | reverse complement strand
ATCTCCGGCTTCTCCTGGACTGCAGACCGTGCAGAGACCTTCCTTATCTCCGACTACTACGTAGCAGGCGAGAATGAGACCGAGCAGATTCTTATCACCACCGCTGCAAACAAGGATAAGTTCACCGCTGATAAGGCTGATTTCACCGGCCTTAAGATAGGCGCACAGGGCGGTTCTCTCCAGCAGCTTCTCGTTAACGAGCAGCTCGTTCCCAAGGGCGCTACCATCGAGCTTTACGACAACATCAACACCGCAGCAGCAGCTCTTGCTACTGGTGACATCGACGCTCTTGCAGTTGCATACGGCAACGGCGAGGCTCTCGCAAACGACACTATCGTTCTCTCCGACTTCTACTTCGAGGTTGAGGAAAAGTACAAGAACAACGTTATTCTTCTCAACAAGACCGACACAGAGCTTCTCGATAAGGTAAATGCGGCGCTTGCAAAGGCTATGGCCGCTGACCTCTACGACGGTTGGTACGAGGCTTGCCAGATCTACGCAGAGGTTAAGACCGCTGACGAGCTTGGCTACGACGACGAGGGTAACAAGATTACCGAGTAATTTATAACTTGATAGAGCTGCCGTGCTTCGGTACGGCGGCTCGTCTTGCGTTATAAAATCATTTTATTTGGAGAAAAAATATGTATTTAATCACACTTTTTGAGGATATGGGCAAGATCTTTGCGAAATATTGGGATATGTTCCTTATCGAAGGTCTTAGTGCAACCATACTCCTTTCTATTATGACGGTTGTCTGCGGCACGATATTCGGTGCGCTTCTCGCGCTTGTCAAAATCGGCAGAATCAAGCCGCTTAAATGGCTGGTAAACGCAGTTGTCGAGGTTATCCGAGGTACGCCTATGCTTCTTCAGCTTTACATAAGCACCTTCCTTATTCCCGTAATTATTCCCGCTATGAATCAGCTTGAAAACAAGAAGCTTCTTTGCATATCCTTTACGCTTATTCTGAACAGCGCGGCATACGTTTCGGAGATTATCCGTTCGGGCATCGAGGCGGTTGACAAGGGACAGACCGAGGCGGCACGCAGCCTTGGACTTAACAGCACGACAACTATGGTAGAGATAGTTCTTCCCCAGGCGGTAAAGAATATTCTTCCCGCGCTCGGCAACGAATTTATCACGGTTATCAAGGAAACCTCGCTTGCCTCGACCTTCTACGTAGGCGAGCTTATGACCACCTATCATATGCTTGTTGGTAAGACTCACAACCCTCTTCCCATACTTATGATAATCGGTATAATTTACTTCATACTTAACTTCGTGCTTTCCAAGGCACTCGGCGTGTTCGAAAGGAGAATGAAGGCTCATGCTTGAGATTAAGAATATATATAAGAATTTTGACAAGCTTGAGGTTCTCAAGGGCGTATCCACCGAGATTGCCGAGGGCGAGGTTGTTTCGATTATCGGCGCGTCCGGCTCGGGCAAATCAACGCTGCTTCGCTGTATGAACCTTCTTGAGACTCCTACCTTCGGCGAGGTCTGGATGGAGGGCAAGCTCTTAACTCCCGTTGACCCCTATCTTCACCCCGAGGTTATCACCGCATCTAACACCTACAAGAAGCTTGTGGCAAGCGGTGTGAACGAGGCAGACGCTATTGCGAAAATTAAGGCGGAGGACTTGCTCAACGAGAAATTCTCCACCGCCGAAGGCAAGGACTACAAGGCGGCTATCAAGAAGATTTACGACGAGAACCACCTCGACATCAACGTCGCCCGTCAGAAGATGGGAATGGTATTCCAGCAGTTCAACCTCTTTAATAACAAGACTGTTAAGCAGAACATAATGCTCGCTCCCGTCAAGACGGGAATGGAGAAGATTAACGCAGCGAAGCGTCACAACGCGTGGGTGAAGCTCACCAACATCTTCAAGAGGGAAAAAGCACCGCTTACCGAGATAACCGAAACCAAGCAGTCGCTTGTGGCGAAGGCAGAGGAAAAGGCGATGGCGCTCCTTAAGCGTATCGGACTTGAAGAAAAGGCGGACGCATACCCTTCCACACTCTCGGGCGGACAGAAGCAGAGAATTGCGATAGTCCGTGCGCTTGCGATGGACCCTGACGTAATCCTCTTCGACGAGCCTACCTCGGCACTCGACCCCGAGATGATAGGCGAGGTGCTTGACCTTATGAAGCAGCTTGCCAACGAGGGTATGACGATGGTTATCGTAACTCACGAGATGGGCTTTGCGCGCGAGGTATCCAACCGCGTTCTGTTCGTTGACGAGGGCTACATCAAGGAGCAGGGCGCTCCCGACGAGATGTTCAAGAACCCGAAGGACGCGCGCCTTAAAGATTTCTTATCGAAGGTATTGTAATAATTCGGAATTCGAAATTCGAAATTAAAAAATATTTCCTACAAAATAAAGAAAATGGCTGTCCCGGGCAGCCATTTTTCAAAATACGAGGTTTTTATGAAAAATAAAAAGCAAATTGCAATTAACGCGGTAGAAGAAAACGCGAGCGTTTTCACCGCGCTCTCGGACAGGATATGGGAATATGCCGAGCTGTCACTCAAGGAATTCAAGTCGGCAGAGGACTACTGCAAGACTCTCGCGAGCCTCGGCTTTGAGGTGGAGAAAAACGTTGCGGGCATTCCCACCGCCTTTCTCGGCAAATGGGGAAGCGGCAGACCAATTATCGGTATTCTCGGTGAGTACGACGCTCTCTCGGGACTCTCGCAGGTCGGCGGTGCTACCGAGCGCGAGGAAATAGTCAAGGGCGGCTCGGGTCACGGCTGCGGTCATAATATGCTTGGCGCAGGCTCACTCGCGGCGGCTTACGGTATCAAGGAATACCTTAAATCCACAGGCAAGGGCGGTACGGTAATCTTCTACGGCACACCCGGCGAGGAAGGGGGAGCAGGCAAGGCGTTTATGGCGAAAGAGGGCATATGGTACGACCTCGATGCCGCGCTCACCTGGCACCCGATGGATGCCAACGAGGTGTCGGTCGGTACTTGCAACTCCTGCATTCAGGTGCTGTATAAATATAAGGGCGTTGCCTCTCACGCGGCAGGCGACCCCGAGCACGGCAGAAGTGCGCTCGATGCAGTCGAGCTTATGAACGTAGGCGTGCAGTATCTGCGCGAGCATACTAAGGACGATGCGCGTATTCACTACGCGATTATCGACGGCGGCGGTGCTTCGCCTAACGTTGTTCAGCCTACCGCATCGGTGCTTTATATGGTGCGCTCAAAGCTGGTCAAGGACGCTCTCGAGCTTCAGAAGCGAGTTGACAAAATCGCCGAGGGCGCGGCTCTTATGACCGAAACCTCGTTTGAGCGAATTTTCATCGACGGCTGCTCGGGTACAGTTCCAAACGGCGTGCTTGAGGAGCTTGTATATAATAATATGAAGTTTATCCCTCTGCCCGAGTACACCGAGGCGGAGCTTGACTATGCCGAGAAGCTCAGGGCGACCTACGACTCCTACGGCACTCCCACGATAGCCGCGCAGTATAGCAAGGAGGCAAAGGCGGAGGTCGAAGCGCTCACCGAAGGCGGCAAAAAGGCGATAAACGACTTTATAGCACCGCTTCACAAGGGCTATCATTTCTCGCCCGGCTCGACCGACGTCGGTGACGTGTCCTGGCAGACTCCTGCCGTTCAGCTTTACACCGCCTGCTTCACCTCAGGCGCGCCCGGTCACTCCTGGCAGAACGTATCCGTCGGCAAGACCTCGATAGGTCACAAGGGTATGCTCTACGCCGCGAAGGTGCTTGCCGCCTCGGCAATCGAGCTTTACGAGAATCCCGACCTGCTTGCAGCAGCAAAAGCGGAGTTCAGCGAGAACACCAAGGGCGGCTACTACTGCCCGATTCCCAAAGACGAGTACGCCAAGGCGGTGGAGATATAAATTAGGAAAGCTAGTTCGATAAATTTGAATGATAAATAAGAATTTGATGAGGGAATTAATATGAAAAAACTATTAGCAATTCTACTTATGATTTGTACACTTTGTCTTTCGGGTTGTGGAATACTAAAAGAATTAAAAGATGGAATGGATGAAGCAATCGTTCTTGTAGAAGATTTCTTAACCGCCTTATCAGAAAACGATTTAGATACGGCAAAATGTTATCTGCACCCCGATTCTACACCGAGCACTGATGAGCTTTCTGAATTTGTTTCAAAGCTCGAACAAACATATAGTATAAATTTTTTCGATGGAGTAACATTCAAACGTCTTACCAATACAGGAAGTGCTTACTATGATAGCAGCTATGACGGTAGCGTGCACGAAATAGATTATGAAATTGTTGTGGGTGGAGTTTCAGTAGATTTCTTCTTTACCGTTGTAAAAAATGACAGCGGCTATGGTATATATAATTTTGGAATTGAAAAATAACGAACAAATTCCAATTTGCCGAGAAATACCGGCACATTGATTTTAGAAAGCCTCATTTGTGTAAAAATAGTTTAATCTT
>CAYXAC010000119.1:0-4445 GCA_964463025.1 uncultured Ruminococcus sp. | reverse complement strand
CGGCAAGTGCAGCGGTGAATATCCCGGACTTGTACAGGTTAGCCCCACGCACTACGTTGCATGTCACCTGTACGGAGAGGAGGAGAACAACAATGGCTGATAAAAAGAAAAAAGGCGCTGCCGAGGAGGCTGTTCTTGATCCTCAAGTAATAGCATTTCTTGAGGAAGACGCAAAAAATAAGGCAGCTCTCGCGGCAAAGCGCGAGGAAGATCTTAACGCTCCCTTTGATCCCGAGACAATTCTCGAAATCAGACATCTTCGTAAGTGCTTCCCTCTTCAGAAATCTCTGCTCGGCAAGGTTGAGCGCGAGCTCGTTGCCGTAGATGACGTTTCCTTCAAGCTCCGTGCGGGCGAAACTCTCGGTATAGTTGGTGAGTCCGGTTGCGGTAAGACCACTCTCGGCAGAGCTATTCTTAAGCTCCACGAGCCGACGTCGGGTAAAATTATATTCGACGGTGAGGATATTACGAACTACAACACCAAACAGATGCGTAAGCACCGCACCAAGATGCAGATCATCTTCCAGGATCCCTATTCCTCTCTTCCCCCGAGAAGCACGGTCGGAGATATTCTTTCCGAGCCCGTTAGCGTGCACGGAATTGTACCCAAGGAGGAGGTTAAGGACTATGTTCTTAATCTTATGAACAAGTGCGGTCTGCGCGATTACTACTACGAGAGATATCCCCACGAGTTCTCGGGCGGTCAGCGTCAGAGAATTTGTATTGCGCGTGCGCTTTCGGTTAATCCCAAGCTTGTAATCTGCGACGAGCCTGTTTCGGCGCTCGACGTTTCGATTCAGGCGCAGATAATCAACCTCTTAAAAGAGCTTCAGCAGTCGATGAACCTGACTTACATCTTCATTTCTCACGATTTGTCGGTAGTTAAGTTCATTTCGGATAAGATCGGCGTTATGTACCTCGGCTCTATGGTTGAGTTCGGTAACAAGAAGGACATCTTCGAGAATCCGATTCACCCCTACACCAAGGCGCTCTTCTCCGCGATTCCTAACCCGAATCCCGACGTGAAGATGAACAGAATCGTTCTTAACGGTGATATTCCCTCGCCTGCTAATCCCCCCTCGGGATGCCGCTTCCACACCAGATGTCCCCACGCTACCGAGAAGTGTAAGTACGTTACTCCCACCTACCGTGAGTACGGTGACGGTCACTTCGCAGCATGCCATCTGGCTGAGAAAGAAGCAAAGAAATAAGCTACTCAAAGGAGCATTTACACAATGAGTGATAAGAAGAAAAAGAAAAAGGTCGTCTACTACGACGACGGCAGAACAATTGCGGATATGTCCTCGCTTTACGATAAAAAAGCGGATAATAGTGGGCAGAACGACAAAAGCGAGCAGCCCAAGGCTCCACACGGCGCATTCCAGTTCCGTCCCGGCCACACTCCAAAGGATTGGGCAAAAACCTACTGGGAATCTGTGAAGTTCAACATTCTTCCCATGCTTGTGACAATGGGTATAATCTGCGCTGCCTTCGGTATTCTCTATCTCATATTGCTCCTTGCTTCATAAACGACAAAACCCGACGCTAAAGCGTCGGGTTTTATTTATTTTTCAGTCCTTCAAAAGATAATACAAATAGTCATTATATGAAAAATGTTCCTTACTTTGCTCTTGATATTGATCGCAAACATCTGTACTCGATCGTGCACGCTTTGCGCGTTCATCGTTATCCTCTGTATAGTAGAACAAACCACTTTTCTCTTTTATCTCTATGTCCTTAGTGCAAAATAACTCATCAGGACTATTTCCCACAGGACACATATTGCCATGTCTGCAGGTTATACAGCATTTCAGAGAAACTCCCTCGGGAAGCTTTTTCTGTAAATCGGCAAAAGCATCAACCCATAAATAGTCCTTTCCAACCCCAAAATAATCTTCGCCTTCATAGTTAATTCCTATCGAGATGTTTGGCTCATTTGAACAAACATTTTCGTCATTACAAATTATAGTCGCGCTATGGACTTTATCACCTCTTGGTGTTGATAGTGTTATGCTTTTATTAAATTGCTTATTCAACTCATACCAAGCGAGTTTTTCATAGTCATCCCACTCTATTTCAACAGAATTGAAGCTGAATCTTGCGGCAAAATAAGGTTCAATTCCAAGCGCGTCAAGCTCATATTCACCATTATCGATTTCAGCAAGGGCTATTACAGTAACAGAATTTAGGAGCTCCTTTTCAAGCATTTCGCGAGCCTTGTCGCCTTTATTAATAATAACGGGCTCGTTATAGCTATTACCGTTTGCATCGGTTATCGCTCCCCCACCGGACTCAAATTCATTGATTTTGAATCCGTGAAAGCTAATAATAGCCTCACTTATCTCCATATCAACACCGGAATTATTCGGTGCTGCGTCCTTATGCACATTCAGATGCTTTGCGGATACAACCACCTTTTCAATATCCCCAAGTTTAATCCAATTAACAAGTGTGAAAACACTGTCATGAAAATTGAAATCACAAAGCCTATCATATGATGCATATTTCATAAATTACTCCAAAACATTATACGTCTACTTAAATATATACTATACTCGCTTATTGAGATAACATATCAATTGTTCTACTGTTTCTGCAAACTATCTGCCATTCCAAATCAATGCGCAACAAATGCCATTATAGTATTTTTACAATATTGATTTTTTTACTAATTAGGTTAACTAAAACGACTCTTGACTTCAAATTGAAGTTGGTTATTTGATTTTCTGAGTCCTCTCTTTATTAGCCTCTCAAAGCTCGCATAATTTTTTGTGATACACTCTATGGTTATTTTTCGTTTTCCGATGTATAGTTTGTATTTTTCAATTTTATTTACATTGCGATTATAACACACTACTATTCTTGTAATTTCTGAGTATTTGTATTTTTTTGTTATTCCCAAAAAATTTTTGTGTATTAACTCTTCATCTTCAATAATCAATTTCCAATTCAAAGAAGTCAAAAAAAGCCATAGGAACATCAAAAACAATGCAGAAAGACTCGACAAAACAAAAATGCTTGCAGATATGTTTTCATCTAAACCTTGAAACATACATAAAACAAGCGAAATAATGACTGTTAAAATTCCTCCGATGCTGCACATTAAGAAAAATTTTGGATACTCAATAACGCTTGATAATGATATGTAATTATCCAAACACAAGCTTACAATCCATAATATTAATGGAACTAACGTACATATCAACATTGGGATTATATAATTAATCACCCATATTCCCTCCTTCAATTGGCATTTAGACATTATGAGATACTTGGATCTGGATATTACCAATTGTGATTCTGGACCATCAATTACTCATAAAAGCTCCTTTATACTCATAAGTTTACATCATCTTCATCATAATCAAACTCGTAGATTAGTCCGATATGAATTCCCGACGTCATTTTCCCGTCACCTCTGTATGCATAATCCGGCGTGGGATCATCGGCTGCTTTGATTATATATATAAACTTTATTCCTATATTATCTTCATTTATATCGTCAATGGTGGTAAATCCAAAGCATATTCTGTAATCACAGCTTGTGGTTTTCAGCTCGTATGTAGATTCCATATACTGCGTCATTAAACCGTTCTCTTGGCTTGTTGATACATACGGACCACCGCAAAAATCATAGTATGACACTATTTCACCGTCGAAGTAGTCAAACAAAGCATCTATTTGAGCGTCTAGCTCGAGCGCCTGATTGATAGTCACTTCAGAAAGCAGCTCAATAATTGCCTCTTTATCCTTGGATTCCATTGCCAAAAACAGTTGTTCAGCCTTTTTCTCTGCAACCTTTTCATCGGAATATAAAAAAATACAACCCGAAGCGTTTATCAACGTAATGAAAATTAACGCAAAAGCTAAAAAGTATTTTAGATAACGGCTCACGCATTTCACCTCAAATCTTCTATGAGATTTTTAATTTCGAATATATTTTAACATAGTTATTGCCGACTTGTCAATATCTAGTGTGTTTTATATGTGTATTCTATCATTTGGAAATCGCATTACTGTCGCTTCAAACAAGCTGAGGCAAGGTTTTTAAAGAAAAACTTGGGAGCTGCGTAGTAGCGGGTGCAGAATACACCACCGTAGCGCAGTTTATTCGCCTTTTGCGCGAGCAGGTAGAAATGCATTCTCTATTTAATTGTTTAATCGCTCGGAAAAAGCAAAAGGCGAAACACCTACCCCAAAGTACAATAATGTTCTATCTACCGCTTTCGAATATTTTGCTACGCAGTAGTGCAAAAAAAATCACGTAGATTTCTCTGTGTCTTGCACAAGGAAATATGCGTGTTCTTTTTTTTGCTTGTTCGAAAGCGGTAATATCTATTCTATCAAATATAAAACAAAAAGCCACGCTTTTGCGTGACTCCATATTATTTCTAGCACCTCATCCGTCACGGCTATGCCGTGCCACCTTCTCCAACAGAGAAGGC
>CAYXAC010000118.1:0-4544 GCA_964463025.1 uncultured Ruminococcus sp. | reverse complement strand
CATGGACTGGACAAAAAAGAATTACATAGATAAGGCGCCCGCATGGTGCTCGGTTGACCTGCGCGATGGTAATCAGGCGCTGATAATTCCTATGAGCCTTGAGGAGAAGCTCGAGTTCTTCAAGCTGCTTTGCAAGGTAGGCTTCAAGGAGATTGAGGTCGGATTCCCCGCAGCGTCCGAAACCGAGTATGAGTTCTGCCGTACAATCATAGAGCAGGGGCTTATTCCCGACGACGTGACCATTCAGGTGCTCACCCAGTCGAGAGAGCATATAATTGCTAAGACCTTTGAGGCTATCAAGGGTGCAAAGCACGCGGTCGTTCACCTCTACAACTCCACCTCGCTTGCGCAGCGTGAGCAGGTGTTCAAGAAGCAGAAGCAAGAGATTGTAGATATTGCGACCTTCGGTGCGAAGCTCTGTAAGGAGTATAAGGCAAAGGCGGAGGGAAATATTACCTTTGAGTACTCTCCCGAGAGCTTTACGGGTACCGAGCCCGAGTTCGCGCTTGAAATATGCAACGAGGTGCTCAAGATTTGGCAGCCCACTCCTGATGATAAGGTTATAATCAACCTTCCCGTAACCGTTTCGCATTCCATGCCTCACGTTTACGCCAACCAGGTTGAGTATATGCACAAGAATCTTCTTTACCGTGAGAACGTTATCATTTCTCTCCATCCACACAACGACAGAGGCTGTGCGGTAGCAGACAGCGAGATGGGACTCCTTGCGGGCGGTGACAGAATTGAGGGAACTCTCTTCGGCAACGGTGAGCGCACGGGCAACGTCGACATCGTCACCCTGGCACTCAATATGTATTCGCAGGGCGTAGACCCCGAGCTTGACCTCTCGAATCTTACCGAGATTTCCGAGGTTTATGAGCGCGTCACCAGAATGCACGTTTATGAAAGGCAGCCGTATAGCGGCAAGCTCGTGTTTGCGGCATTCTCCGGCTCGCATCAGGATGCTATTGCCAAGGGTATGAAATTCAGAGAGGGTAAGGACATTCATTGGACAGTTCCTTATCTCCCCATAGACCCCACGGATGTCGGCAGAGTCTACGAGGCAGACGTTATCCGCATTAACTCGCAGTCGGGCAAGGGCGGTATCGGTTATATTATGGAAACGCAGTTCAAGCTCAATCTTCCACAGAAGATGCGCGAGAGCTTTGGCTATCACGTCAAGAGCATTTCCGATCGCGAGCACAGAGAGCTGCTTCCCGAGGAGGTATACGATATATTCCTTCGCGACTTCGTTAACCTTACCTCTAACATCAATATCCCGCGCGCGAGCTATTCCGAGCTTGCTGACGGAAGCATTGAGGGTGTTATCACCATCGATTATAAGGGCGTCACCGTCAAGATTGCCTCCGAGGGTAACGGTAGACTCGACTGTGCGAGCAACGCTTTGAGGTCGCTTACGGGTATCGATTACTCGCTTGAGAGCTACACCCAGCACGCCATCGAGGAGCACACCACCGCGAAGGCAGCGTCATACGTCAGCATAGTGAGGGACGGAAAGACCTATTGGGGTACGGGTATCGACAGCGATATCAGCACCTCGTCGGTCAAGGCACTCGTCAGCGCGGTAAACAGATTACTTAACGAAAAGAAATAAAGGTGCAAACATGAAATTAACAGGCGCAGAAATAGTCGTAAGGACCTTGATAGAGCAGGGGGTTACCGACGTGTTCGGTTATCCCGGTGGACAGATTATTAACGTTTACGACGCATTATATAAATATAGAGATGAAATAAACCACGTGCTGACCGCGCACGAGCAGGGCGCAGCCCACGCGGCAGACGGTTATTCCAGAGCTACCGGTAAGGTTGGCGTATGTATTGCCACCTCGGGTCCTGGTGCTACCAATCTCGTTACGGGTATTGCGACCGCAATGCTCGACTCCATTCCTATGGTTGCCATCACGGGCAATGTTCCTTGCTCGCTTATAGGCAAGGACAGCTTCCAGGAGATAGACATCACCGGTGTCACTCTCCCTATCACCAAACACAACTACTTTGTCAATAAAATTGAGGACCTTGCCGACTCGATAAGAGAGGCGTTCGCCATAGCTAAATCGGGCAGACCGGGCCCCGTCCTCGTCGATGTACCCAAAGATGTGCAGATGGCTGTATATGACTATGAACCGAAAGAGCCGCTTCCCAAAATTCCTCTGCGCATTGCCAAGGACGAGGAGCTTCTCGAGGCTATCAAGCTCGTCAACGAGGCAGAGCGTCCCTACATATACATCGGCGGCGGTGCGGCAGGTCTTGGTATGGGTAAGGAGATCGTTGATTTTGCCAACAAGATAGATGCGGCTATAGGCTGCTCGTTTATGGGACTTTCTGCAATTCCCGAGGGCTGTGACCGTTTCCTTGGTATGCAGGGAATGCACGGTCATTACGCATCATCGATGTCGCAGAACGAAGCCGACCTTATCATAGGCATCGGTGTACGCTTTAGCGACAGAGCGACGGGTAACGTCAAAAAGTTTGCAAAAGGAAGCAAGATAATTCAGCTTGACCCCGATTTTGCCGAGATCAACAAGAACGTCAAGGTTGATTGCGGTATCGTCGGTGACGTTGAGTATTTATTCAAGAAGATAGCCGCTGCTGCCGAGGTTAAGAAAAAGCCTGAGTGGATAGCGAGAATTGAGGAGCTCAAGGCAGAGGAGAAGCGTATTGAGGCGGAGATTGACGCCGAATCCACCGCAACCCTCCCGCCCAAGAAGGTCTTTGACGTTATTAATGCGCGAAAGCCTGCGGGCACGGTTATCGTAACAGACGTCGGTCAGCATCAGATGTGGACCGCGCAGTGCATCAAGTTTGACAGAACGAGGCGCTTCGTTTCTTCAGGCGGACTTGGCACAATGGGCTTCGGTCTTGGTGCGGCGCTCGGTGCGAGAGTTGCTACGGGTGACACCACCGTGCTTATTACCGGTGACGGCAGCTTCGGTATGAACCTTAACGAGCTTGCTACCGCAGTATCACACGGCATACCGGTTATTATAGTTATTATGAACAACGGCGTTCTCGGTATGGTTCGTCAGTGGCAGACGCTCTTCTTTGGCAAGAGGTATTCGAACACCGTTCTCACCGACAGAAAGACCGACTTCGTCAAGCTTGCTGAGGCATTCGGTGCAGTGGGTATGCGTGCCACGACTCCCGAGGAGTTTGACGCAGCATTTGCCAAGGCGCTTGAGCTGGGCGTTCCTGTCGTTATCGACACGATTATAGACAAGGATGAATTCGTTCTCCCGATGCTTCCTCCCGGCGGCTCGGTTGACGAAATAATTACGAAGGTAGGTAAGCAGTAATGAAAAAGGTAAATCAGTTCGTTATCGCCGTATACGTTGAGAACAAGTTCGGAGTGCTTACCAGAGTAACGAGCATGTTCACCCGTCGAGGCTTCAACATTGACGCCCTCACGGTTGGTGAAACCGAGAGCCCCGAGTATTCGCGTATTACTATATCCATCTCGGGCGACGGCTATGCAAGGGAGCAGTTTATCAATCAGCTCAAGAAGCTTATCAACGTCAAAAAGGTTGAGGTACTTGAGAACGATTGTATAAAGCGTGAGCTTATGCTTCTCAAGGTTGAGAACAGACCTGAGCACAGAGCCGATATTCACTATGCGATAGACGCATACAGAGCCAAGGTGGTTGACTACACCTCCGACGGTATGTGCATCGAGGTGACGGGCGACCCGTCGAAAATCGACGCATTTATCGAGCTTATGAAGCCCTACGGCATTATTGAGATGTGCCGTACCGGTATCGTAGCACTTGAGCGTGGCACAACGACCTTGCTCAACAAAAATCTTTGATAATTAAATTTTCTTACATACAAGGAGAACTAAAAAAATGGCAAACAATGCAAACATCTACTATCAGCAGGACTGCAATCTTGCAAAGCTTAACGGCAAGACCGTTGCAATCATCGGCTACGGCTCTCAGGGCCATGCTCACGCGCTCAATCTCAAGGACTCTGGTGTAAACGTTATCGTTGGTCTTTACGAAGGCTCAAAGAGCTGGGCAAAGGCTGAGGCACAGGGCCTCAAGGTTATGACCGCAAAGGATGCGGCAGCGGCAGCAGACCTCATTATGATACTTATCAACGACGAGAAGCAGGCCAAGCTCTACAAGGAGTCCATTGAGCCTAATCTCACCGATGGCAAGACTCTTGCATTTGCACACGGCTTCAACATTCACTTCGGCTGTATTAAGCCTCCCAAGAATGTAAACGTAATCATGGTAGCTCCCAAGGGTCCCGGTCATACCGTTCGTTCCGAGTATCAGGCAGGTAAGGGTGTTCCTTGTCTTATCGCAGTTCATCAGGACGCAACCGGCGACGCGCTTGAAATCGGTCTTGCATATGCACTCGGTATCGGTGGCGCAAGAGCAGGCGTGCTTGAGACCACCTTCCGCACCGAGACCGAAACCGACCTCTTCGGTGAGCAGGCAGTTCTTTGCGGTGGCGTTTGTGCTCTGATGCAGGCAGGCTTCGAGACTCTCGTTGAGGCAGGCTACGACCCCAGAAACGCATAC
>CAYXAC010000117.1:0-4553 GCA_964463025.1 uncultured Ruminococcus sp. | reverse complement strand
ATCTATCTTAGTTCGTCATTTCAAAAAGGAACATATGAAAGAAGTTAAGATATAAACCGACGGAGCCTGCAGCGGCAATCCCGGCAAGGGCGGTTGGGGTGCGATACTCGTCTATGGCAGGTTTGAAAAGGAGCTTTCAGGCGGCGAGCGTGAAACGACCAATAACCGTATGGAGCTTACTGCGGCGATAGAGGGGCTTTCTGCTCTCAAGGAGCCATGCTCTGTCACGCTTTATTCGGATTCAAAATACCTTGTAGACGCCTTTCTTGAGGGCTGGGTATACGGCTGGAGAGAGAAAGGGTGGAAAAGAGGTAAGGACGAGCTTAAGAATCCTGATTTATGGGAAAGGCTCTTTGAACTTACTAAAATTCACAAGGTAACGTTTGAGTGGGTTAAGGGACATGCAGGTCACGGCTACAACGAAAGATGTGACAAGCTTGCGACGTCTTTTGCAGACTCATTATAATAAATTGAAAGGTTTGATCCTATGAGTAACAATAAAAATAAAGATAAAAGTAAGAATATTTCAATTAAGGAAAAGAAGACCGGGAATGCTAAAATTTCCTCAAAGAAGCTCGCAATTATCATTGGCGCGATAGTAGTCGGAGTTATAATTCTCGGCATTGGTATATTCCTTCTCGTTGATGCTATTAAAAACGATAAATTTTTCAGCTATGAAAAATCCGATTTGACAGAGTACATAAGCCTTAATGAAGAGGATTATAAAAATCTCACCTTTGATATTGATATTGCAAAGCCCAAGGAAATAGACGTAGACGTTGCTGTTCTCTCGCTTCTTGCAGCTGACAAGGGCGCTGCCCGCTATGATGGCAACGAGGTTATCTCGGCATTTACCATCATTCCCGGAACGGTAGTAAAAATTTGGTATCGCGGATATCTTATTGACGATAACGGCGAGCAGATTCCTGTTGACGGAATGTCTAATTTCTCCGGCTCCTCTGCTTCCTCGCTTGAAATAGGCTCGGGTAGCTTTATTCCCGGATTCGAGCTTGGACTTGTAGGCATTAACACCGGCGATTATGCTAAGTTCGTTAAGATTAAAGATGCTTCAACCGTTATAACCGAATCACACGTTGCATACGTAAGCTATTCGAAGCTTGCAGAGGGCGCCGAATCTAGCAAGACTACCAAGGCGACGACTGAAAGAATCAAGCTTTCTGAGGAGGTTGACGCGGTTTATGGCGAGGGCTTCAAGGAGCAGCTTCTCAGCGCAACGATTGGCGAGGCGAAGAGCTTTAGCGCGGTAATCGACGGCACTACCTATAATTATACCGACCTGACGGTTGATTTCGTAACCGATTGCGAGAACAATCCCATAGTTGTAGAAACCTACTTCCCCTATGATTACGATACCACTAATCTTCGTAACGAAACCGCATATTTCGAGGTTTACGTTGAAAGCGGTGTGCTTTACGAGGCTCCTCCGGAGTTTAACGACGAGTATGTAAAGAATATGATTGAGGAAAACGGCGGAACGGTAGAATTCCTTAACAATTATGAGGGCGAAACTCTCGCTGATAAATACCGTGATTATATTAAAAAGACTCTTGAAAAGAATTACGAAGAAGAATACAAAACCGCTGTAAGCGAGGTTGTATGGGAGCATATCATCTCCTCTGCTGAGGTAATTAAGTATCCTCTAAATGAGGTTAAAATAGTTTATGATAACTACGTTGAGCTTGTTGAGCGTCAGTATGCTCAGGACGGCGGACAAATCATGAACCAGTATACCGGCGAATATACCTCATACACAGACATTGACACCTACGCTGTTGCTTATCTCGGACTCACCTACACTACTACCGATTGGCAGTCGTACCTTTACGGAATAAGCCAGAACAGCGTTGCTGAAACTCTTGTCATTTATTATATTACAGAACAGCAGAATCTCAGACCCGACGACGAGGCGTTTGAGGTTATCGTTGCAAAAACTCTTGAGGAAAAGGTTTCAGATTACGTTGTTGAGTATCTCGAATACGAGGGCAAAACACGTGACGACTTTACCGACGAGGAGTATAAGGAATACTATTTAACCCGTGCGGCAGAGCTTGTAACGTATTACGGCGGCGAGGAGTATTTCGAGGAGCTTGCACTTTATGATATCGTTGTAGATAATCTCGTAGAGTGGACTAACGTTAATACTCTTGATGGCAGACGCGCGTATTCTTTTGATAAATAATAATAAAAACCCGAGAATTTTCTCGGGTTTTTATTATTATTTGGACATTTTCAGAATTTTTTGTTTATGCGCGCCCTTGCCCGAATATCCAAGCTCTGCTGCTTTGTCGTAATATTTTCTCGCTGTCTGGCGGTCGGCCGGCAGAATTATGCCGAATTCGTAAAGACAGCCGATTGAATACACCGCTTCGGGCAAGCCAAAGCTCATGCAGGTCTTCAACATATCGAGTGCAAGCTCGAACTTTTTGTTGTAAAACAGACGCATTGCCGTCGAGTAGAGCGAGCGAGTCATATGTCTTTTTTTGTTCTCATAAATTCGGTAAAGCTCGCGGTCTGCGCCGGCGGAGCCCGCACTCTTTGCCTCCGAGAGATATTTTGACGCGGTATTAAAATTGAACGCTACGCCAATACCTCTTGCGTAGCACCTGCCGAGTCCCTCCGTTGCGCGAACGTCACCGAGCTCGTATGCGGTTTTGTAATGCTCGAATGCCGCCTTTCCGTTCACCTTAGTGCCGATTCCGCATTCGTAATAATAGGCAATCTTTGCGTGCGCAAGGTTGTAGCCTGCGTTCACCGACTTTACGAGGAGAGGGAATGCTTCCTCGGGAGATGCCTTTTCGATTTTACACGCCTCGATGTAGTTTTTTTCGCGTTCGCTTTTGATTTGCTTTGCCTTTTTCTCGCAGGATTTGCTTCCTTCGTTCATTCCTTTGGTATAAAGCGCAAGTGCGAGAACCGGCATAGGCTCGGTCAGGCGACCATCGTAGTAGACGTCGCCCAACGTCTCGTAAACACCATCGCCGCCAAGACGAACAGCCTTTTTGTAATAGCCAAGAGCGCGTTCAACGTCACGCTCAACTTGCTCTCCGTTTGCAAAAAGATCACCGAGATAGCAGGCACCGACTGCAGAGCCCGAGTTCATTGCTTCTTCCAGAAGAGCAATTCCGCGCTCGACGTCCTTGGGGAATTCGATTCCCTCAATGTAGAGATTTGCAATATCGACGTTTGCGTCGGGAGTATCAATTTTTGAATATATCTCGGCAAGTCTTGTAAGCACCGCGCGGAATTTTTGCTTCTTTGCCTCTGCGATAAGCGAGCGAAGTATTTTTTCTCGTTTTTCAAAAACCAATTTGGTTGGTTGAATCGGTGCTTTGACTCCGCGGAGTCTGCGGTAGAGCTTTGCCGCAAAAAGCGGTATCTTTTCGATTCTGTCGATATAACATTTTGCTATACCTTCATTTTGCTCAACGCCAATGCCGTAGAGATGCCTTCTCGCCATTTCGTAGATAGCGTC
Source organism: uncultured Ruminococcus sp. (assembly GCA_964463025.1). GTDB lineage: Bacteria > Bacillota > Clostridia > Oscillospirales > CAG-272 > UBA1740. Next base: position 1,060 of record CAYXAC010000117.1, on the reverse strand, counting down.
TACTTCTCCCGCCTCGGCGCAAAGGCGTATGTAATAAGACGCGGTTATCTCGTCGGAGTGTCTTGAATACATCTTTGCCGCATCGGCATAGGCGTCGTGATAGCCGCAAATTGCTGAATAAGCAAGCCAGAAATCTGCCGCGTCGGTGGATGTGGCAGAAGCGAGATTTGCGTACTTGTAAGCCGCTTTCTCGTCGCCCTTTTTTGCTGCAGAACAGAAATAGCGCATAGCCATTTCGATGTTGCGCGGCAGCAGCCTGCCTTCCTCAAGCATCAGTGCAAGCTCGCGCTCGCCCTCACGGACCCCAAGCTCTGCAAGAAATTTGTAAATTCTAACGCACATTTCGTAGTCGGAATTATCTCTTGCTTCCTCTGCCTCCGAAATAAGCTGTCTGATTTCCTCGTCGCTTGGCTTAAATTCCGAAGCGCATTCCTCACAGATGACGTAGTATCCTGTATTTTCACTTCCGCAATTTTTGCATTTAATCATTTTCGCGGCCCCTTTTTTGATAATCTTACATACTAATTTTACAATAATATATCTCTTTTGTCAATTAGGTAAATATTTTTCTTTTTTGCGGGAAAAATAAAAATATCTCACAAGAAGGAGAAATATGATGCTTTTGAATAAAAACGGACGAAAAATGCGACATCCTTACGCCAAAATAGCTGTGTTCGGCTTGGCAGCGACGGGTGTTGCAAGTATCGTTAGTAAGAGTAAGAAATTTATAAAAGACAAAAAAGAGTCAATTACCCATATGGTAAAGGGTATGAAGTACGAATAAGATTTAGAAGAAAAAAAGAAAGCTCCCGAAGAAAAACGGGAGCTTTTGGTATAAAAAGTCAAGTATAATTTACATTATAGGTGTAAAACGCGCTCTTTTATCTCTTCGGTTCTGCCTTGATTCCAATATTGAGTGCCGATGTAACCGCAGGTTCTGCGCGCTACGTTCATCTTGGACTGGTCGCGGTTTTTGCATACCGGGCATTCCCACACGTGCTTTGCGTCATCGCTCACGATGCGTATCTCACCGTCAAAGCCGCAAACCTGGCAATAATCG
>CAYXAC010000116.1:0-4581 GCA_964463025.1 uncultured Ruminococcus sp. | reverse complement strand
ACCTCTAAAAGCACCTTCACCAATTTCAGTTACGCTATCGGGAATTATGATTTCAGTAAGCTCCGTACAACCGATAAATGCATTACTTCCAATGCATACTGTACCTTCAACAACCGTCAACGTACCATTACGACCATAGCGTGCGCATTGTATCAAAAGCGTTCCGTCTATAGAATAAAGAACATTATCTATCACCTTGTATGCCGTATTGCCTTCCTCGACCTCAAGGCTTTCAAGCGGACAGTAACGGAATGGACAAGCTCCAATACTCGTCACACTTTTAGGAATCTTAACATTTGTAAAGTCACAGTTGTAGAACGCTTCCGCGCCGATACTCGTTACGCTTTCAGGAATTTCCAAGCTCGAAATATTGCATCCGTAAAATGCACGTTCACCAATACTTACAAGCCCCGAAGGCAGGGCTATCTCGGTTACTTTGCAGCCGTCAAACACCTCGTCTCCAATACTTTCCAGATTACTCGAAAGCTTTACGGTTGTCAGGCTGGTACATCTTTCAAACACTCGATTTCCGATAGTGATAACGCTATCGGGAATTTCAATATTCGTGAGGCTTTCACATATCGAAAAAGCACCGTTATCAATAGTAGTCAGTCCCTCCGGAAGCACTATGCTTGTAAGACCTTTGCAATCACTAAATGCGTATTCGCCAATGTATGTTACACTATCGGGAATAACCAGGGTTTCGAGAAGAGCGCAACCGTCGAACGCATACTTTCCTATGCTGGTTACACTGTTGGAAATCTCCAGATTTTTAATAGAGTGACAGGCAGCAAAGGTTCTATGCTCAATGCTTGTCACACCTTTACCGATTACGAGGCTGGTCATACCCTGACAACCGAAAAAGGCTCTCTCTTCAATAAGCGTTACGCTGTCGGGAATAATGACGCTCTCAATTTTCATGCACGATCTGAAGGCTACCTTGCCGATCATTTTTACGCCGTCCTTAATTTCAAGGTGCTTTAGCTGAGAGCACTCCTGAAAGGCTTCCTCTCCCATCGTCGCCACACCGCTACCTATAACCAAGCTTGTTATTTCGCGACACCCTGCAAATGCATAGCTGCCGATTTTGGTCACGCTATCAGGTATTATCAAGCTCTTCAAGCTAATGCAGCCGTAAAAGGCCTCAGAGCCAATATAGTCAACTCGGTTTCCCAATGTCAAGCTGCCCGCGTGGCCGCAGCTATAAAAAGCTCCGCCTCCAATATAAGTCACGCTGTCCGGTATCGTTATACTATTGAGCCAATCCAAATCATAAAATGCCTTATACTTTATGGTTGTTAAGCCAATCGGAAGATTCAGCTCACGAAGCGAGTCACATTCCTCGAATGCTCGGCTTTCTATAACCTCTAGTCTCTTGCCGAATACAACAGTATTAAGATATCTGCAAAGGCGGAACGCATCTTCGCCGATTACAGTTACGCTATCGGGAATAACAACGCGATTCATACCCGTATGACCGTAGAATGCATTTTCACCAATAGCGGTTACCTTATAACCATCGATATACTCGTGTATATACAAGTCACCAACGAATACACCGTTATCCTCACTGGGAACGTTCAAACCAATTACGGTACAGGTTTCGCCGTCATCGTTCACCCTGTATTCAAGCGCCATATTCATAGAAGCAGGTATAAATTCATTAACCGTTTGACCGCATACCGAGCACTCGGCGTACTTTTCACCGAATACGTAATTTCGGGGCTCTTTATCAATAATCCATTCGTTCGTAGAGTGATTGGATGTAGGAATAATTTTCTGCGCAACCAAAACCTCGCCACATACCGAGCAATGCTTGCCCTCGGCAAGTCCTGTTTTAGAACAGCTTGCTTCAACCGCCGCGTCAATTACCTCGATATGCTCGGTTGTCGACTCAATACTCTCTGATTCCTTCTCACCGCAAGCACAAGAGCGCTCCATCAGTCCATCCTCGGAGCAAGTAGGCTCTTTAGTAACACTCCATTCTCCAAAGGCGTGAGAGTGTTTGCTATCGCCGTCGGTGATTCCGCCGCTTTCGTTGGGGTTTTCATCGTTTGGCTTCTTGCCGCCGCAGGATGCAAAAGTAAGTGCGATGACAAACAGCAAAGCTAAAAATACTGAGAGTTTTTTCATCATATTGCCTCCAAATTTGTTAAGTGCTTTAATTATAGCACTATATGTAAAAATTGTCAAGAAAAATTTAGGCGGTCTGAATCAGACCGCCTTGAGTTATTCTGCTTTGGATTTTTTGCCAAACTTCCTGCTTACCCATGCGCTAAAGCGTTCCATAAAGCCGATTTTGAGAGTCGAAAACCATTTGAACGTCAAGGGCCATACCGCACCTGCAAAGGCTACGATGAGGAAGTAGCGTACGCTTCTTGCAACGAATTCGTTGCCGAAAAGCGCGGTCAGGGGCGAGGAAAGTCCCGACTTGATAGCGAGTACACCAAGCAAGCCGCCGATAAGCTTGATTACCTGCGCGTACCAGCGCGCCTCGGTCTGGAAGTTGATAAACTTCGAGTCAACGAAGTGCACGAGCACAAGTCCTGCCGTACAGCCGAGGAGCGTGCAGGCGTTCTTGAGACCGCTTTGGTAATTTGCAGGGTCGAGAGTAGAGTCACCCGAGATGAAGAGAACGTACGCAAGGAATGCGAGCGAAAGCACAACAGAGCCGATTACTACGTATGGCATCGAGCGCTTGAAGCTCTCCTCGGTTGCAAAGACGGGGCGAAGCAGGAGAATAAGCGCGAGCGCAACTAAGAGTGACACGATAACATCGAGTGGCGTATGCACGCCAAGATACATTCTGGAGAATGCCACGAGAACGATAATCGTAACGCACACGGCGGTCTTGCGCTTCGTAGGATTATACGCCGAGATAGCACCGTAGGTGCCTGCAATATTCTGAGTGTGTCCCGAGGGGAAGGAGTAGCCGGTTGCCTCTGCTCTCGCCGACTCTATTATATCAAAATTCGGGTCGAGAATCCAGGGGCGAGGAATGCGGAAGAATAGCTTTGCTATCTGGTTGACAACCGTTCCGACAAGTCCCGTGATAAGTATAAAGTAGCCCTCGCGCTTGTTGATGCACCAGAAGAAAAGTATGGCAATCACGAGGAAGAAGGTCTCCTCTCCAAGATGGGTAATAAGGGCAAGCAAAGCATCGAATACGGGATTGCGTATGCTCTCAAGAAAATAGAGAAAAGGCATGCACCCCTCAGCCAAAGAACGCATAAATTCCATAGTTAGCTCCGTTCTGCCGTAAACTACGGCGAATTATTTAAAAAGATAGAGGTAACACCCATTGTACCACAGCGCCCGCGAGCACGAAGAAATGCCAGATAAAATGCGAAACACGAGAGCGCATAAGGAATGGGATCAAACCAAGTGTATAAAGGACTCCGCCGGCGAGAATCCACATAGCAAGTGGGAAGCTGACGGTAATCATTCTCGGCAAAAGCATCAAGGCGCTCCAGCCGAGGAGTACGTATAGCGGGATATGTATAAAACGCAGCTTTGTCGGCCCAAAGACACCGACGAGGCTAATGCCTGCGGCGATTATCGCCCATTGAATAATGAGGAAAACTCTGCCAAAGGTATCACCGAAGAAGCATATCAAAACGGGCGCAAATGTTGCTCCAATCAAAAGATAAATAGAAGAATAGTCAAATCGGCGAAAAAGTCTTTTCACCGCGCTGCCATGTGCGAAAGCATGATAAAGGCAACTCGAGGTGAACATAATAAACATTCCGAAGAAATAAACGAACGCCGAAAGTTGCTCGTGGATACTGTCCGACTCATGAAGCATGAGCGCGAGCGCAACTATTGCAAAAAGGCTGCCTAGCCCGTGAGTTACCGAGTTTCCAATTTCCTCAAGCAACGGTCGCTTAGGCGGATTTATAGGCTTTGGTTTATCCTTGCCGCTACATTCAAGAAGCGCGTTTTCGTATTCCTCTTTTGCTCTATCAACGCAGCTTTGGTACTCTGCTTTTGCTACGCGTTTTTTCGCTTTATATTCTGCTTTCAATTCCTTGATTGTTTTGTGTGAAGATTCCATTTAGGTGATTCCTTTCTTGTCATAGTTTTGATTTCAGTCACATCTTATCACAAGAAAGCGAAAAAGTCACCCTACTGTTCGCGGTGCGAGGTAGAATTAAAATTACATCAACTCTACTGAACGTGGAATCGAGGCAAAACGCAAAGCATTGTTTACATTTTATAGCTTTTTCGGCGCATTGTGCGAAATTCATTTGACAATGCGCCGAAGAAAATATTTGTTTGTTTTTAGTAAAATTTGAGCCCTGAATGGCAACGAAGTATCACGAAAAATATTCGATGAAGTTATGGCGTTAAGGTCTTAACGCACAGAATTTTGTGCCAGACAAGGCGTAAGGGAGTAAGCGAGATGAAGTCATATTTACATATGACGATTCGAACGCATCGACCTACAACGAAGTATGGTGCAAAATTATGGCGTTAAGCGGTTAGGACCTCTAAAGAGAAACTCTGCTTCTTTGATAGAAAGACCAAGGAAGAGCATCGTAAGACGGTCGATACCAAGACCGAAGCCACCGTGAGGAGGAC
>CAYXAC010000115.1:0-4590 GCA_964463025.1 uncultured Ruminococcus sp. | reverse complement strand
CTCATAGTAAATGCAAGGGCTTTGCTACTGTTGCATTTACTTTGAGAATTTACGATTTTCTTTTTTAGCAATATTGCGCGATTCCGCCTTGCGGATAATCGGAACGACCGCGAGCGCAAGGAGCGCAACGACAGCACCTGCAAGGAAGATTTCTCCTGCGGGAAGATAAGCCGAGGTCATCAAGTCTGCCCCCTCGAGCATCTCGCCGCTGGTCTTGTTGATAGCGTTACCAATAGCGGGACCGACTATCATAGGGATAAGCACGCTCGCTACCATTCGGATACCCTGCATCTTGCCGACAGCACCCTCGGGTGTGTGGTCGCGCAGAATTGCGCCGTTGAGCGCCGAAGAGAAAATGTTACCGCAAATCATTACGAAGCCGCCAATACCAAAGAATATAAGCAGCGGAATTTTGCTCTCGATTTTAGATGCAAGATACATACCGAGAAGTCCGACCGAGGTCACAATAGAGGCAACGTAGAGCAGCTTGCTCTTGCTCATTCTGTCGGAGAGCTTGCCAAGGTAAATATTAACTCCTGCGCCCGCAAGAATTGCTATCGCAAATACCGCGCTGTACTCGAGATCCGAGAAGCCCAGCACCTTGCTCATAAAGATAATGAGATAAGGCATAAATACCTGGAAGGTAATGCCGAACACCGCAACCGAGAGAAGCGTCGCGTAGAAGGGCAGGTGCGCCTTGATAACAGAGGGGCGGAAGCCGTAGATGATATCCTTGAAGCTTCCCGACTTCTGTATATCGGGCGAATCCTTGAATAAGAAAATACCCGCAATACCGCAGAGAGAAATAATTGCACCAAGACCGATAAAGACGTTCTGATATCCGCCGACGAGTCCCTTAATAATACCGAAGCCGCCTGCGACGATAAGCAGGGCGATAAGCGGAAGAATTGAGAGTATACTCTCAACGCGTCCTCTGTAGGAGGGTCTTGTGTTGTCGGTCACCCAGGCGTTGAATGCCGCGTCGTTTGCCGCAGAGCCGAAGAAGGTCATTACGCAGTCACCGATTACGACGAGCGTGAGCGCTACGTTTACCGCTTCGTCAAGCGGCAGACCGAACACGGTAGCAATATTACCGGGAGCAAGACAGCCGAAGAGCGCGACCGTAATACCCCATATAGCGTAGCCGTAGGATATAATGCTGCGTCTGTTGCCTATCTTGTCGGACAGAGTGCCCGCAATAAGCGTGACGACGGTAGCGGCAATACCGCTGAGCTGCACCATGAGAGTTACCGTATCAAGACTCTGTGCGACATCGTCGTAGACGAAGGCATTAAAGAACATATTCTCGACAGACCAGGCGATCTGACCTATCGTGCCGAAGAGTAATAGCAAGAACCAATTCTTGCGTGAGAATTTTTCCATAACCGTCACTTCCTTTTAATTATTGAGTAAGCTAATATAATTATATCAAATTTCAAGGAGTGTGTCAAGTAAATTCGAAATTAGGAATTCGAAATTCGGAATTATAGATTGTTTAATGCCAAAAACGGTGTATTTTGAACGCTTTTATTTACATTTTCAGGCTATTTTAATGTTTTTTATAGAATTGCGAAGCATGATTTTTTTGGGGGAACCGTGCTTTTTTGATTTTTGCCGTTTTTTTCACGTCTTCCACACCAAACGGCAAAAAATCGCGCGTTTTTAGCTCCAAAAGTGAATATTTCGGCTGATTTTGGTCCAAAATCCCCCTTTTTAAGAAAAAAATTGCATTTTTTTCGGTATATTTTTACATATTTCTTGACAAGTGCAAATTTATGTGTTAAAATATATTAAAATATACTTATTGAAATAAATTATAATAATATAAGGAGAATACTAAAATGCCTGAAATCAAGTATGAAGTAGTAGACAAGATTGGTATCGTAAGCGAAGGCAACAACGGCTGGAACAAGGAGCTCAACCTTATCAGCTGGAACGAGAGAGAGCCCGTATACGATATCCGCACCTGGTCTCCCGACCATGAGAAGATGGGCAAGGGCGTTACCATCTCTGCCGCTGAGGCAAAGGCGCTTCGCGATATGCTCAACGCTCTTAACCTTGACTAATCTCTTTTAAGCGAAAAGGCGCAGCGAATGCATCGGTTTGCACTTGCTGCGCTTTTTTTGTATCGCGGGCACTTTAACAAAACATTAGCAAATTAAATTGTATTTTAAGTAGAGCTGTTATTATAAAGTAGAACTGTTATCATAAAAGATAAAGAAGTCGCGCGAGTCGGTTATTTTTGCGCGCGATACTAGGATATATACTTATGAAAAATAATAAAAAGAAATGGACCAAGCCGCGGCACAAGGTTGTGCGCGCGATTCTCGGCTTCTTCTTTCTCCCCTACGCGAAGCTGAAATACGGGATTAAGATCAAAAAATTCAAGAATCCCGAGAAAAGACCGCATCTTATTTTATATAATCACCAGACGGCGTACGACCAGTTCTTCGTCGGTGCGGCATTCCGCGAGCCGATATATTACGTCGCCAGCGAGGATATTTTCTCGATGGGCTTCGTTTCCAAGCTGATTAAGTACCTCGTCGAGCCTATTCCGATCAAGAAACAGACGAACGATGCCCGCGCGGTAATCAACTGCATCAAGGTGGCAAAGGAAGGCGGCACTATCGCTATCGCCCCCGAGGGCAACCGTACCTTTTCCGGCAGGACCGAGTATATCAAGCCGTCTATCACAGGACTTGCCAAGCATCTCGGTATGCCTATCGCGTTCTTCCGCATTGAGGGCGGCTACGGCGTGCATCCAAGATGGGCAGACACGGTACGCAGAGGCGGTATGACGGCAGGCGTTTCGAGAGTCGTTAAACCTGAGGAATACAAGAACCTCTCCGACGACGAGCTTTACGAGCTTATCTGCCGCGAGCTTTACCGCAATGAGTGCGTAGCCGACAAGGAATATACGGGCAAGGGACTTGCCGAGTATATCGAGCGCGCTATATACGTCTGCGATGACTGCGGTCTTTCTACCTTCGAGAGTCACGGTGATATTATAGAATGTAAGCGATGCGCGAAAAAATGGCGATATACGCCCAAAAAGGAGCTTGTCGGCGTAGGATTTGACAGCAGGTTCCGCTTTATCGGCGATTGGTACGACTATCAGTCGAAATTCGTAAACTCGCTTGACGTAACTGCGATGGCGGACGAGCCGCTATACGAGGAGCGCGCTACGCTCTCCGAGGTTATTCTGTATGACAAAAAGAAAATTTTACATAAAGACGCCACGGTAAGACTCTACCCGTCGAGAATCACGGTGACGGCAGGCGGTGAGTCCTACGACTTCCCGTTTGACAGCACGTCGGCGGTGACCGTTCTCGGCAAGAACAAGTTGGATATCTACTCGGGCACGAGCGTATATCAGCTTAAGAGCGATGAGCATTTCTGTGCGCTGAAATACGTAAATATTTTCAATAGATATAAAAATATAATTAAAGGAGAAGAAAATGCAGAATTTTTGGGACTTTGAGGCTTGGGGCGGACTGAGTCTGCTTGCAACCGTGCTTATTGGACTTCTCATAGCCAACGCTATGAAGAAGAATATTAAATTCGTAAGAAAATCTCTTATACCCACCCCGGTTCTCGGCGGTATTATCCTTCTTGTTTTGACCACTATATATGAGAAAATCACCGGCGAGATATTCTTTAACACCAACTTCTACGCGGGCAACGGTCTTGGCATGCTCGAGATTCTCACATACCACTGTCTAGCCCTCGGCTTTATCGCCTCGACGCTTAAGCGTACAGAGAACAAGTTCACGGGCAAGCGAAAGGCTGAAGTCTTTGACACCGGCGTTACCACAGTTTCTACCTATCTTATTCAGGGAGTGCTTGGACTTGGCATCACCATTCTGGCGGCAATGTTCGTCAGCGAGGTCTTCCCCGCATCGGGTATCATTCTTCCCTTCGGCTTCGGTCAAGGCTCGGGACAGGCTCTCAACTACGGTAATATGTACGAGCAGAACAACGGCTTCGAGGGCGGACGCAACTTCGGTCTTACCATAGCGGCGCTCGGCTTCCTTGCGGCGAGCCTTGGCGGCGTTGTTCACCTTAATATATTAAAAAAGAAAGGTGTTATCACCATTGACGACGAGGAGCGCGACGATCCTTACGAGGAAATTTCGACCAAGAACGAGATTCCCATGAACGGCACTATTGACAAGCTCACCGTGCAGATCGCCTTCATCTTCGGCGTATACGCTCTCTCCTACGCAGTTATGTACGTGCTCGGCGAGCTGCTCCCGGGTATGATTTCGGTAATCTACGGCTTCAACTTCCTCATCGGCGTGCTTATGGCTTCGCTCTGCAGAGTGATTATGAACCTGCTCCGCAAGCGCGGTATAGTAGTCAAGCGTTATACCAACAACTTTATGCTCACTCACATCTCCAACTTCTTCTTCGACATTATGATAGTTGCAGGCATCGCGGCAATCAGGCTTGAGGCGCTTGCAAGATATTGGTGGATAATTCTTATTCTTGCCGTGGTCGGCACACTCTCTACCTACTTCTACAACCTCTACATTGCAAGAAAGCTCTTCCCCGCTTACTCCGAGGAGCAGTTCCTTATGATGTACGGTA
>CAYXAC010000114.1:0-4686 GCA_964463025.1 uncultured Ruminococcus sp. | reverse complement strand
TGCCCGCGTATGCGTTCATAGTCGCATCGTCGTTCATAACCTTAATCTGCTCGAGATTATGGCGCTGACCTACGAGGAAGTCGTTGGGGTCGTGTGCAGGAGTGATCTTAACGCAGCCCGTACCGAAGCCGATCTCAACGTAATCGTCAGCAACGACGGGAATTTCGCGATTAACGATAGGCAGAATAAGAGTCTTGCCGATAAGATGCTTGGTATTTTCGTCATCGGGGTTTACCGCAACGGCGGTATCACCGAACATAGTTTCGGGTCTGGTGGTAGCAATTTCAACGTATCCGTCCTCGCCCTTGATGGGATACTTGATGTGCCAGAAGTGACCGGGCTGATCCTTGTATTCAACCTCGGCGTCGGAGAGTGCGGTAAGACATCTTGGACACCAGTTGATAATTCTGTGACCTCTGTAAATGAGGCCCTTGTCGTAAAGGTTAACGAACACCTCGCGAACAGCTCTCGAGCAGCCCTCGTCCATAGTGAATCTCTGGCGTGACCAGTCACAGGATGCGCCGAGCTTCTTGAGCTGACCGGTAATTCTCGCCTCGTAGGAATCCTTCCACGCCCAAACACGCTCAAGGAACTTATCTCTGCCGAGGTCGTAGCGCGAGAGTCCCTCGTCAACACGAAGTCTTTCCTCAACCTTAATCTGCGTAGCAATACCCGCATGGTCTGTGCCGGGCACCCAAAGGGTAGAGTAGCCCTGCATACGCTTGGTACGCACAAGTATGTCCTGAAGCGTTTCGTCAAGCGCGTGACCCATATGGAGCTGACCGGTTACGTTAGGCGGAGGGATAACGATAGAGAACGCAGGCTTTTTCTCGTCTGCGTCAGGCTTGAAATAGCCCTTATCGCACCAATTTTCATAAATCCTGTCCTCAAACTCGGCAGGATTATAATTTTTTGCAAGTTCTTTTCTCATTTTTATCCTTTCCTTTCGGTTATTAACTAAAAAATCCCAAGCAACGAAAAACGCTGCTTGGGACGAAAAATCCGTGTTACCACCCAAATTCAGAGCAAAAAGCTCCCTCACTTACGCATATAACGGTGCTTACCGTCGGGTTCTAATAAGCAAAATGCCGTTCTTCCCGAAATAAAAGGGCTACCTTCACACGACCTCCCGATGCGCTCGCACTAACCGCGCACTCTCTGACGAAAGGGACGTGCTACTCCTCCCTAGGTTGTATTTTAACACAGAAGCGACTGTTTGTCAATCTTTTTTATAAAAATATAAAATAATAACTTAAATTATGCTGCTCTGGAACGCGACCGCCTTACCTATTATATTGATTTCGTCAAGCTCTGCGCCTACGTAAACCAGAGGTGCATACTTCGGGTTCTCGGCAGAGAGTATCAGCTTGCCCTCATCGGGGTAGAAATATACACGCTTGAGTGTCGCCTCATCGTTGATTATAACAGCGGCAATTTCTCCGTTGTCAACCGAGCTTTGCGCACGCACGAACACGATGTCGCCGTCGAGTATTCTCGCGCCTATCATACTGTCACCCTTTGCCTTGAGGCAAAAGTCGGCATCAAGTCCTTCATCCGCCAGAGCATAGCTCTCGTGCTCCTCGCTCGCATAAATCGGCTTGCCGCAGGCAATCTCGCCGAGCATCGGCAGTCTTTTCATAGTAATTGGTATTATATTATCAAAGGTAGGAAATTGCTCGCGCTCTGCCTCCCAGCCCATAAGACTTGCAGGTGTGGTGTCGAGCGCCTCGGCGAGCAACACTACCTTCTCCGGCGGAATATTGCTGATAGTTCCGTTCTCATATCTGTGAATGGTCTGTCGGCTCGTGCCGACCCTCTCGGCAAGCTCCTCTAGGGTAAGTCCCTTTGCCTTTCTTGTTTTCTTTAGTTTATTCGGTAGCATTTTCTCTCCTTTATGCCGCTTTTGGTCGTGAAAAGCGGTATTTTGTCGTTACTCTCATTCTCGCGAAATAAGCCACGACTATATCATAGCACGTTGTCACTTAAAAAGCAATAGTTTTTTCGAAAAAATCAGAAAAATCACTTGACAGGTGACAAAACATCTGCTATAATTGTCACGCAATGAGTTACAGTAGCCCCGTAAGCCACTTAAACTTATAACTCGTGAAGTGACAAAAAGGACGAAAAAATGACAAGGAGGACGTTGAAAATGTATTCATGTATGAACGTAAACGAGGGAGCACCCGCGCGACTTTACCGTGCACCGTCGGAGATAAGGCACGATATGACCCAGATTTCGCGCGCTATTCGTGAAAACGAGGAAATGCTCTCCGTACATAACCTTTTAATTGAAATGATACCCGAATGGGCGGAAAAATCACCTGAGGCATGGATTCCCGAGCTCGAGGAAATACTTGCCGATGCAAATGACGCCGTGGACAATCTTAGGAGATTAAAGAACGCACTTGAGCTGCTTTCCGACGAGCTGGAGGAAGTAAAATGCTTAATGAGATACTGATGCCAAAAACTCTTGATGCTGTCATTATTGCCCTCTGCGCCGATTACGCAAGGCGCGCCGAGGCTACCTGTGGGCAGGAGATACCCTTTAACGTTATGATGGAGTACCGTTTCCTCAACTACCGCATAATCAATGCGGCTATGGAGATAGCAGGCGAGCGCGATGCTCTGACCTTCGTTTTGGAGATAGGAAGCAGGTGCGGCTATGCGAACTCTGCCACCTATCTTTCCGAATCGGTCTACAAAACGAGAAAAAAGGAGGTCAAGGAGAATATAGCAAAAAAGCTTTCGCTTCTGTAATAATTTTTTACCCTCGCCCAAGTGCGACAATATTTGCACCTCGCTTGTGATAGAATTTTGGTGCTAATAAAAGCAAGGAGAACTAAAATGCAAAAGGACGTAGCTTTTTCCGAAAAGGAAAGGACACTTACCGCATATTTGAAATGCGATATTGATCACCATACGGCAAAGCGTATGCGCGAGAAAATAGACTCGGAGCTTTTCTTAAAGAAGCCCGAGCTTCTCGTTATAGATTTTTCAGCCGTTGAGTTTATGGACAGCTCGGGGCTTGGGCTGATACTCGGCAGGGTAGAGCGTGCCTCGGCGCTTCGCGCATCGGTCAGAGTCGTCGGTCTTTCGCCGACTCTCATGAAGCTCGTACGGCTCGCAGGCATTGAGCGAGTCAAGAACTTGACGGTAACGAAATGAAAGGGGAAAATCTGTAATGAAAAGAAAAATAAACGATATGAAGCTTCGCCTGCCTGCGATAAGTGTCAACGAGGCTGTGGCTCGCTCGGTGATTTCCTCATTTGTAGCCGAGCTTAATCCAACGGTCGAGGAGCTTGGTGATTTGCGCTGTGCTGTCAGCGAGGCGGTGACGAACTGTATAGTACACGCCTACCGCGACCGCAGGAGCGATGAGCCTGCCTACGTTTACATATCCGTCAGACTCTACGACACGCGCGAGGTGTCGGTTGAAATATCCGATACCGGCTGCGGTATCGAGAACGTAGCTCTTGCGCGCGTTCCCGCCTTTACCACGGGCGAGCCTGACGAGAGATGTGGAATGGGCTTTCTCGTAATGGAGAGCTTTACTGACTCTCTTACCGTCAAATCGCGTCCCGGCAAGGGAACAACGGTTCTTATGAGGAAAATCCTGAAGCCCTGACCGAGGGATAAATATGAGTGTAAAAAGTGAAAAAAAGCGCCCCTACGACGAGAATCTGACTCTGCTCCGCGCCTACCGCGAGGGGGATGGCGATGCAGGCGAGCGCCTTGCCGAGATAAACGCGCCGCTGGTTTACAGCATAGCAGGTCGCTTTACAGGCAGAGGAGCAGACATCAGCGACCTCGTCGAAACGGGCAATATCGGTCTTGTAAAGGCGATGAAAACCTTTGACTTTTCTCACGGCTGCGCCTTCTCGACCTACGCTGTGCCGCTTATTTTCGGTGAGATACGAAGATTTTTGCGCGACGACGGAATAATCAAGGTGTCAAGAGAGGAAAAGCGGCTTTCCGCACTTCTTCTCGCCGAGCGCGAGAGGCGGCTTGCCGCGGGCGAGGATGCCGACATTGCGAGCCTTGCCGCTGCGGTGGGAATATCACCGCAGGATGCCTCGTCGGCTCTCTTTGCTTCCTCTCCCGTGCGTTCACTCGATGAGAGCGCATATGACGATGACGACACCGCCACGCTCGGCAGCGTTCTCTGCGACGAGGACGCGGAGATGAAGAGCTTCGACCGCTTTGCCCTGCGCGTAGCTATCGAAAAGCTCTCCGAGCAGCACAGAAAGCTCATCATTCTGCGCTACTTCCGCGACCTCTCGCAGACCGAAACGGCAAAGCTCCTCGGACTCACGCAGGTCAAGGTGTCAAGAGAGGAGAAGAAGATAATGGAAATTCTTCGCAAGGAGCTTGCGTAGATGTTAACAATTTGTGAAAAAACAGGAAATCTATTGATTTTTAATATATATTGATATAAAATATATCCTGTGAGCGCTAGCACTCACACCTTATGAGTGCTAAAAAAACTAATACGGAGGACACGAATATGAAAATTAATCCCTTATTTGATAAGGTAGTATTAAAGCAGGTTGAGGCTGTTGAAACCACCAAGGCGGGCATCATTCTTCCTGGCTCGGCGCAGGAGAAGCCCCAGGTATCCGAGGTCGTTGCAGTAGGTCCCGGCGGACTTGTAGACGGCAACGAGGTTAAGATGACTCTCAAGGTTGG
>CAYXAC010000113.1:0-4725 GCA_964463025.1 uncultured Ruminococcus sp. | reverse complement strand
ATTTGACAATGCTTTAAATTTTTTATATAATAATTATATTAGTAAACGCACCGAAAGGAGAGATGTGATGTTAAAAATAATCAGAAGCGGATTCGCCTCATCGGGTCGTGAAAAGATTTATGAAGAAATAAAGGAAATCACCTCTCGTAATGAAAGGTGCATTTTGCTTGTTCCCGAGCAGCAAACGGTTATGGCAGAAGGTCTGCTCGCGAGAATTTTGCCGCCCTCGTCAGCGCTAGTCTTTGAGGTAACAAACTTCACCAGACTTGCCAACGTCACGTTCCGTACGCTCGGCGGTATTTCGGGCGAGTATTGCGACTGTGCAAAAAAGGCGCTCATAATGTGGCGCGCTCTCGCCGAGCTTTCACCTGTTTTGCGCGTGACGGCAGGCAGACGCGAGATAAACTCCGGACTCGTAGAGTCCTCGCTTCGCGCGGTAGGCGAGATGCAGAGCCTCGGTATTTCACCCGAGGAGCTTTCCGACTCGGCTACGCTCGACGCTGTCAGGAACGACGAGCGACTCGCGGGTAAGCTCTCCGATCTTTCAAAAATATACACGCTGTATAAATCTCTCCTTTCGGAGAAATATTCCGACAGTGGTGATGACGCTGAGGCGATGCTCGAAAAGCTCGCGACAAATCCCGACTTCCTCGCCGACACCAAGATATTCATCGAGGGCTTCACCTCGTTCACCGAGGGGCAGTACCGACTTATCGGTATGCTTTCGTCACGCACGGCTGTTACGGTGATGCTGACTATTCCGTCTGCACGCGAGGACGCCTTTGAGTTCTCCGAACTGCGCGCTGCCAAGGAGCGCCTGTTGCATTCGGCAAGGCGATACGGTGCCGATATCAAGCTCGCAAAAGAAGAGGGATATGGCAAAAAAACGAAGGAGTCGCTCTCGCAAATTTGCGACCTTCTTTGGACTGCCAAAACGAATTTTGATAAGATAAGTTTACAAAACGCCGAAGATTTGCGCGTTTTTGAGGCGGCAACGCCATTTGATGAATGCGGATTCGTGTGCGAGGATATCAAGCGTCGTGTGATAGAGGGGGCATCATATTCCGACTTTGCGATAGTTGCGAGAAGTGTAGACAAGTATGCAGGAATCCTTGACACCGCGCTCGCTCGCGCAAAGCTTCCTGCGTTCACATCATACCGTAAGGATATTGGCGAATTTGAGGCTATCAAGCTTATCTACACCGCCTATTCCGCTGCACGCGGCTTTGCGCGCGAGGACATTATCACCTATGCTAAATGCGCTCTTTCGGGTATCTCGCGCGAGGAGTGCGACGAGCTTGAAATGTACGTCAATAAGTGGCAGATAAGCGGCAGACGCTTTACCGACGAGGGCGTGTGGAGTATGAATCCCCTCGGATATACCACAAGGCGTCCCGAGGGCACAGATGAGAAGCTCGCCGCAATACACGCGACGAGAATTAAGATAATAGAGCCGCTTTATGATTTCGCCCGCGCGAGCGACAGAGCGAAAACGGCAAGAGAGCACGCAGAGGTGCTGCTTTCATTCCTATTAAGAATCGACCTCGAGTCCTCGCTGAAAAAGCGTGCCGAGGCATTGGTTGCCGCAGGCGAGGTGGGACTCGCAGAAGAAAATTTGAGGCTTTGGGGCATAATTTGTGATTGTCTTGACACCGTTGTGACGGTGCTTGGCGATACGTCATGCGATTCGGAGAGCTTCCTCTCTCAGCTCAAGGTTGTGTTCGGTGCGACCGATATTGCGAAAATCCCTGCATTTGCCGACGAGATAACTGTCGGTAGCGCGGATATGATAAGGCTCTACGAGAAGCCGCACGTTTATCTTATCGGTGTGAACGCAGGGCAGTTCCCTATGTCACCGAGCGACAATTCATATTTCTCCGAGCGTGACAAAATAACGCTTGCCTCTCTCGGACTCAATGTACAGCCCGAGCTTGAAATCAAGGGGGCGAGAGAGCTTTACATTTTCAGCCGTGCGTTCTCATATGCAACCGAGAGTGTGACGCTCTCATATTCGTCAACCGACACGCGCTTTAAGGCGATAGAGTGCGCAGAGGTTATCGACCGAATATCCGCGCTCACCGGCGGTGAGGTAAGTGTGAGAAGAATCTCCGACCTGCCTCTTGCCGACATGCTATACAGCCCTACGCGTGCGCTTGAGGATATCGGCAGCTTTGGCGAGGAATACTCGGCGGTAAGGGACGCTCTTTTGGAGGCGGGCTACGCACGCGAGGTGGAAATCTCCGAGGGAGATATCACTAATTCGTCGGCAAGATTAGGTGAGAGCATAGTTGCAGGTCTTACCGTCGGTGACCTTGCACTCTCGCAGTCGAAAATTGACAGCTACGTAGGTTGTCCGTTCGGATATTTTTGCAAATATATGGTAAAGCTCTCCGAGGACGAGAGGGCGGAGTTTGATGCACCGAGCATTGGCTCGTTTATACACTCGATTCTCGAGAACTTCTTTCGCACTCTGTCGCAGTCGGGTAGAAAAACCTCCGACCTGAGTGCCGAGGAGAAGTCGGCTCTCACGAAGGAGGCGGCGGAAAAATATATCAGTGAGCTTGGCGAGGACGTATTCGGTGTATCGAAGAGAACACAGATAAAAATTGATAGGCTCTGCCGCGCGGCTTTGCCTGTCGTTGACGGTCTGTGCGAGGAGTTCGCGGAGTCGGCATACGAGCCGAGATTCTTCGAGCTTGCACTCTCGAGCCGTGACCCCGAATCACCCGAGCCGATAAATATAAAAACCGCGAATGGTGACATAAAGATTTACGGAATCATTGACCGTGTTGACGCCTATAAGAGGGGTGAGGACGTATATCTTCGCGTAATAGACTACAAGACGGGCAAGAAGGAGTTCTCGCCCGAGGATATGGCAGAGGGCTATAACCTGCAGATGTTCCTCTATCTAAAGGCGCTCGTTGAGAGCGAGAATGAGAAATTCCGCGAGAGGTGCGGAGTGGGTGAGGGCGGCAGACTTATGCCAGGTGGCGTAATTTATGTCAAGACCGCGATAGGTGACGTCAGGATTGACCAGCCAAGTGATGCAGCGGCAGATGCGGCGGTCAAGGAAGCGCAGACTCGAGAGGGAATGCTGCTCGACGACGAGGATTCTATATCCGCTATGACACTCAAATACACACCGCTTTATTCGAAGCGATCGCCTAATAAAATCAGCGACTCAAAGCGCAAATATCTCTACACCGGCGAGGGCTGGGGCGAGATAATGGAAACGGTGGAGAAGTCGGTCACCGACGTTGCCGACAGAATGCGCTCGGGCGAAATAGGCGCACAGCCGAAACGCAAGAAAAAGGACAAGAGTCCCTGCGAGTATTGCGAATATAAGGCTATCTGCCGCAAGGTTGAAATATAAAAAGAGGCTGTCTCAAATGCAATTTGAGACAGCCTTTAATTATTCTTTTAATTTTCTTTTTGCGAGCCAATGGGGTTTACGATACTGTATCCGACGTTAACTAAATGGTCTGCAACTCGCTCAAGACCTACGATGGCAGA
The DNA here is from genome assembly GCA_964463025.1 of uncultured Ruminococcus sp. GTDB lineage: Bacteria > Bacillota > Clostridia > Oscillospirales > CAG-272 > UBA1740. The sequence continues at coordinate 1,212 of CAYXAC010000113.1, read as the reverse complement.
TGAGTAATAAGGGCTTACTTCCATACTGCAATTTCCTTCTGCAAGACGGGAGAAGTGACTTGCGGAAAGCTCCTTCTTCATACCGTCGACCTTGTTTTCCAAATCGGTCAGCTTATGTAGACCTTTTTTGTTAAGGTGTTCAAACGCATCCTTGGATATTTCAAGCATTTCAAGAACGGAATCGCACATCTTTTTAATATCATTTCTTGCTTTTTCCGAAAATTCAATTTTCTTACCAAGCATTTCTTCGCCTATCTCATAGAAGTTTTCCGCATGGTCGCCTATACGCTCAAGGTCGTTCAACACGTGGAAATAAGAACCTATTACTTGTTCATCACTTTGAGACGCACCTGTAGAAAGCTTAATGAGAAATTTAGTAAGTGCACCGTTGGTAAAGTCGATAATTGCCTCGTTAGATCTTAGGCGCTCACCGTCCGTGAGAATTCCTGTCTCCATAGTGCCAAACGAGATGTTTATATTCTCCTCAACTAAGGAAAGCATATAGTCCATTTCCTTTTTTACCTGCATAAGAGCGATTGGAGGCGTGGAGAGAAGTCTGTCGTCAACGTATTTGAGAGTAAGAACTTCTTCGGCCTCGGTTTTATCCTTGATAACAAGACAAGAATAATTAACAAGTTGCTTTATGAAGGGTAAAAGAATAAGGGTTGTCGTAACGTTGAAAATAATGTGGAAGAGAGAAACTCTCATCTGAAGTGACATAGAGTCATCACCGGGGAAGGCTGAAACAAGGAGATTTATAATCGGTTCCTTGAATATCCAGATAATCGCGGTAAAGAGTATGGTGCCGATAACGTTAAAGGTGAAGTGTATGAGCGCAACGCGCTTGGAATTTGCATTTGCACCTACTGATGCGAGAAGCGCGGTTACGCAGGTACCGATATTAGCACCCAAAACGATGAACAACGCCAAATCCAAATCAAGAACACCCGCACCGACCATTGTAATAACGACACCTGTTGCCGCAGAGGAGCTTTGAATAAGTGCGGTGAAAATAATTCCGACGAGTATCAGCAGAAGCGGGAAATTGATAACGCTGAAAATGCCGGTGAACATTTCCTCGACCAGAGGATTTCCAAAAGCCTGCTCACTGCTCATAATCTCGAGTCCAACGAATATTAGTCCAAGACCCGAACAAAGCAAGCCTGCAATTTTGATTTTTTCATTTTTGAAGAAGCCCATCATAACTCCGGC
>CAYXAC010000112.1:0-4763 GCA_964463025.1 uncultured Ruminococcus sp. | reverse complement strand
GCATAAGGTTGTTAAAAAACTCTGCTGTATGAGCAGAGTTTTTTAATTATATAAGGTATGAAAACTGTAATTGTAAACGAAAGAATTTCACATTCGTGCGAAAGAGCGCTGATGCTCGAGGGCTACCGGATGCTGAAGCTGCCGAGGGACTCGCGTCTTGGCGAGGCAGTATGCTCGCATCCCGATACGGTGCTGTTCTATGCAAACGGCGAAATTATAACGACGGCAGAATACTGCGACGATGTAGCATTCTTCTTCAGCGATCTGCGCGAATTTTGCCCCGAGATAAAAATCAGCTTTACTGCCGACGAACGCTCGTCCCCCTACCCTAACGACTGTATTATGAACGCCCTTGTTATTGGCGATAAAATATTTGCCAAAGCAGACACGCTTTCGGAGAAAATCAAGGAATTTGCAAACAAGCACGGCTATACTCTCGTACACACGAATCAAGGCTACCCTGCCTGCACGGTGCTGACCTTTGGTAATTCGGCTATAACTGCCGACAGAGGAATGGCGACAGCGCTGGAGCGCGAGGGCGTCGAGGTCACGCTGATACGTGAGGGTTCGATTCTCCTTGACGGCTGTGACTATGGCTTTATTGGCGGAGCATCGGGGGTTGTGGATAATAAGGTATATTTCTTCGGCGATATTTCGGCACATCCCGACGGTGAGTTGATTTGCGACACCGCAAGGCGCGCGGGATTTGTCCCGATTTTGCTCTCAGACGAGCCGCTACGCGACCTCGGCGGAATGATTTTTCTTTAACAACGCGGCAATAACGATACTGATTATAGGAACGAGCAAAAGACCGACGAAGCCAAAGAGCGCATAGCCTGCGTAAAGCATGACGAGCGTTGCTATCGGGTGAAGATTCAGACTTTTGCCAACTATTTTCGGCTCGGAGAATTGACGCACTACGGTGTTTATCACGAACAAAATAAGCAGACCTATTCCAAGAAAATGGTTACCCGTGGCAAGCTCGAAAATACTCCAAGGCACAAGCACGGTGCCGACACCTATGACGGGCAGAATATCAAGGAGTGACACTATCACAGCGACAAGCGGTGCGCTTTTAACCCCCAGCACGGTAAAGCCGATAAGCATAAGCGCAAAGGTGATGCCGACTATTAAAATATATGAGCGCAGATACTTCTTGATGGCTGAAAATGCGCCGTCGCGAACCGACTCAAGTCGCTCACGCGCCTTTTCGGGAAGCAGAGAAAGCAAAAAGGCGTTTATTCTATCCAAATCGAGCGATAGATAGACGAGAGAAATTACCGTCACGAGTAGGAAAAAGAGGAGGTTCGGCACTGCGCCAACCCAGGAGGTGACTCCTGCGGCAAGGCTCGAAAGAGCCGATGAGAGCATTTGGCTGATGGCGCTGCCGATGCGCTCGCGAAGCTCGACGGGAATAGCATCTCCAAATATAGACAGCTCGGGCGATGTGAGCGAAAGAATAAGCTCGTAGAGCCTGTTCCCCTCTCCAAAATCCGAGAGAAATCGCCATACGGAACTCGTAAGCTGCCAGATGAGCAGAGCCATGCCACCGAATATAACTACAGTGAGAATCAGCGACATCATAAGGCGCAGTACTCGCTCGGGAACTCGCATTCTGCTTGACATACGCTCGGCAGGCGCACGCGTGATGGCAGCAATAAGCCAGGCGATAATGAAGGGTGACAAAACCGGCAGGAGATATTTGAGCGCGATGAATGCTATGATTCCGACGGCGAGTACACCGAGGGCGATAAGTGAATAATCCTTAAGTATTTTTATCATATTTCCTCCGTGAAATATCGGTTACTTAATTATAGACTCAAAAATAAAAAATAATAACATCCGAAGGGAGAAAACAAAAATGGTAGTAATAGAAATGGAAAACGGCGGTAAAATCGAGCTTGAGCTCTACCCCGAGGCAGCACCCAATACAGTGGAGAACTTCACGAAGCTCGTCAGCGAGGGATTCTATGACGGACTTATGTTCCACAGGGTAATTCCCGGCTTTATGATTCAGGGCGGCGACCCTCTCGGCAACGGTATGGGCGGTGCTGATAAGAATATTATCGGCGAGTTCCGCGCGAACGGTCACCCGAATCCTATCAAGCACACTCGCGGTGTAATCTCGATGGCGAGAGCTTTCGACCCCAACTCCGCGTCCTCTCAGTTCTTCATTATGCACGCTGACGCGCCCCATCTTGACGGTCAGTACGCGGCGTTTGGCAAGGTCGTATCGGGCATTGAGGTTGTTGACGAGATTGCATCGATTCCCACCGATTACAGCGACAGACCGAAAATCGCTATCAGAATGAAAAAGGTGTATATAGTATAAAATGTAATTTTTCAAAGTAAAAGCGCACAAAACCTGCGTTTTTATATAAAAATCCGAGATGACTATGCATCTCGGATTTTTTCTTATTCTAATATTTTGAGGACTTCCTCGGGAGTCGCTGCAAGGTAGGTGAAGCCAGCGGCAGAAAGCTCCTCGGGCGAGCCGTGCCCCCAAAGAACACCTATGGAATCCACTCCGCAAATCCTCGCTCCCTCGGCATCGTATTTTCTGTCACCGACAAGCACCGTGCTCTCGGGTAGAGCATTCACCGCCTGCATACTGTACTCAAGTACCTGCCATTTGTGGTCGCGCGTGTCACCCGATGCACCGCCCTGAAAGTCAAAGTATTCGCCAAGCTCAAAGAGTGAGATAATCTTCCTTGCTGTATCCTCTGGCTTTGAGGTTGCGAGAATTACCGTCTTGCCGCGCGCCTTAAGCTCGCGAAGCATCTCGGGAATGCCGTTATACATCTTGTTGTCCCACCAGCCGTAGATATTGTAGTATTCACGGAATTTTTCTATTGCCTCAACCACCGTTTCCTTGGTGAAGCCAAACTCATCCTGCCAAACCTCGTAGAGCGACGGGCCGATAAAGCGGCGAAGCGATTCGCGGTCGCCGTATTCCTTGACACCCATCTTCTTGAATGCATATATAAAAGCCTCGACAAGACCGCGCTCGGGGTCGGAGAGTGTGCCGTCAAGGTCGAAGGCAATAAAGTCGTATTTTTTCATATTTTCCTCTTTTTATTTTATTACGATTACATTATAGTATAATTCTTTGCTAAAGTCAACAAAATAAAAAAAGAGCGCGTAAAAAACGCGCTCTTGGAATAATCAAATTAAACCGCACCCTGTGCGAGCATTGCATCAGCAACCTTGATGAAGCCTGCAATATTTGCGCCTGCGACAAGGTTATCCTTCATACCGTAGGTCTCGGCAGCCTTAACGGAAGCGTCGAAGATATTCTTCATAATCATCTTGAGCTTCTCGTCAACCTCCTCGGCAGTCCAAGAGTATCTCATAGAGTTCTGGCTCATTTCAAGTCCGGAAACCGAAACACCGCCTGCGTTTACAGCCTTCGAGGGCGCTACCTTTACGCCGCTTTCCTGAAGGAAGACAACAGCCTCGTTTGTAGTGGGCATATTGGAAACCTCAACGTAATATTTAACACCGTTGGCAACAATCTTTTTCGCATCCTCAACGTCAACCTCGTTCTGAGTAGCGCAAGGCATAACGACGTCAACCTTGACGCCCCAAGGCTTCTCTCCCTTGTAGAAGGGAACGCCGAATTTGTCCGCATAGTCCTCTACTCTGTTGCGGCAGGAAGCGCGCATTTCGAGAAGGAAATTCACCTTCTCCTCGGTAGAGATACCGTCCTTATCATATATGTAACCGTCGGGACCGGAAATGGTCACAACCTTACCGCCAAGCTCATTAATCTTCTTGACAGTACCCCAGGCAACGTTACCGAAGCCCGAAACCGCAAAGGTCTTGCCCTCGATGCTGTCACCGAAATGCTTGAGCATCTCAACAACGTAGTAAACCGCACCGTAGCCGGTAGCCTCGGGACGAATAAGCGAACCGCCGTAAGGAATGCCCTTGCCGGTGAGAACACCCGTGAACTCGTTGCGAAGTCGCTTGTACTGACCGAACATATAGCCGATCTCTCTTGCACCAACGCCAATATCGCCTGCGGGAACGTCTGTGTCAGGGCCTATGTACTTGCAAAGCTCGGTCATAAAGCTCTGGCAGAAGCGCATAACCTCGGCATCGCTCTTGCCCTTGGGGTCAAAGTCGGAGCCGCCCTTACCACCGCCCATGGGAAGACTGGTAAGAGAATTCTTGAAGGTCTGCTCAAAGCCGAGGAACTTAATGATGCTTTCATTTACAGAGGGGTGGAATCTGAGACCGCCCTTGTAAGGACCGATAGCCGAATTGAACTGAATACGGAAGCCGCGGTTAACCATAACCTTGCCATCGTCGGTAGTCCAAGGAACACGGAACTTGATAATTCTCTCGGGCTCTACCATTCTCTCAAGCACGCCGCTTGTCACATACTCGGGGCGCTGCTCGATAACGGGCTCTATAGACTCAAGAACCTCGCGCACGGTCTGGTGAAATTCACTCTCACCGGGGTTGCGCTTGATAACAGTTTCCATAAGATCGTTAAGATACTGGGATTTGAACATAATAACCATCTCCTAAAATAAAATGAATATAAAAACAATATATCATAAATTATTCAAAAAATCAATAGAATATGCAAGTTTTTTGATAAATTCCTGCAAAAATATGTATTTTCTTCAATATGCACAACTTGGGACTCGTTTTTTGACAAAAAGATTGGTAAAAAATTCGGTTTTAAGCCATGACGGAGGCAGTTTGGATAGGATAAGAAATATAAGATTAAGAAAACCTGCCAAGGCATCGGT
>CAYXAC010000111.1:0-4782 GCA_964463025.1 uncultured Ruminococcus sp. | reverse complement strand
AACCAGGTGTCGCGAGCGTAGTAAATAAGAGGAGTGTTACATCTCCAGCAGTGAGGATAATCGTGCTCAACTTTAGGAGCTGAGAAGAGCTTGCCCTCTTTCTCGAGGTCAGCAAGGATAGGCGCGTCTGCCTTCTTCACAAAGAGGCCTGCATAGGGGGTTTCCCCAGTCATCTCGCCCTTGCCGTCAACGAACTGTACGAAGGGCAGACCGTATCTTCTGCCAACCTTGTTATCGTCCTCACCGAATGCGGGAGCGATGTGTACGATACCCGTACCGTCGGACATTGTTACGTAATTATCTGCGGTGATGTAGTGAGCCTTCTTGCCCTGCTTCTCGGCGCACACCTTGGTGCATTCCCAGAGAGGCTCGTAGCCCTTATTCTCAAGAGCTATACCCTGCATTTCCTCGAGAATCTCGTAAGCGGGAGTTCCCTCCTCACGCTTGATAGAGCCAAGCACGGAGTCAAGAAGCGCCTTTGCCATATAATAGGTGTAGCCGTCAGCCGCCTTAACCTTGCAGTAGGTGTCGGTGGGGTTGACGCAGAGCGCAACGTTCGAGGGGAGAGTCCAGGGAGTAGTCGTCCAGGCGAGGAAATACGCGTCCTCGTCGGTGCACTTGAATCTCACGATAGCGGAGCGCTCCTTAACCGCCTTATATCCCTGAGCTACCTCGTGGCTCGAGAGCGGAGTGCCGCAGCGAGGGCAATAAGGAACGATTTTGAAGCCCTTGTAGAGCAATCCCTTGTCCCAGATCTGCTTGAGAGCCCACCACTCCGACTCAATGAAGTCGTTGGTATAGGTAACGTAAGGATTATCCATATCGGCCCAGAAGCCGACTGTGCCGGAGAAGTCCTCCCACATTTCCTTGTAGTTCCAAACCGACTCCTTGCAGTGAGCGATGAAGGGCTCAAGACCGTATGCCTCAATCTGATCCTTGCCGTCAATACCGAGCTTCTTCTCAACCTCAAGCTCAACGGGCAGACCGTGAGTATCCCAGCCTGCCTTACGGAGCACTCTCTTGCCCTTCATAGTCTGATATCTCGGAACCATATCCTTGATAACACGGGTAAGAACGTGGCCGATATGAGGCTTACCGTTTGCGGTAGGGGGGCCGTCGTAGAAGGTATAGTATTCGCCCTTTTCGCGAATATCGATACTCTTCTCGAATATTTTGTTTTCCTCCCAGAATTTTCTGGTCTGTTTTTCTCTTTCAACGAAATTCAGGTTCGTTGACACCTTCTCGTAGATTTCCATAATATATCTCCAAGTTGAAATTATTTACTAATAAAAAAATCCATTTCGCACGGAAATGGAAAAACCACCTATTTCACGCATCAATCAATACGCGTCAGCGTTACGCCCTGACTCTCGGCAGATACTACTCGCACCTTTCGCATCTGCAACTCGGGAGTGATATTCACATAGGGTTACTTGCCTCCGGCTCACACCAACCGCCGTTTCTCTTTGCGCTTTTGCCCTCGCTACTTTCTCCGTCATAGTTTTTACGCTAACATTATAATATACTTTTTTCTAATTGTCAAGAGATATAAAATATTTTCTTGTTATTGACTTTTTCCCTGCCCCGTGATACAATGATTTTTGAAGTAAATGCGGGAGGGTTTTTATGCTGAGAAAAGAAAAAATAGAAAAGCATCTTCGGGATTTTGGCGTAAATATTCCCGTAGTTTTCTAAGACACTACCGATTCAACGAACACACGCGCGAAGGAATATGCCAAATCGACAGACGATAGAACTCCCGTACTTTTTATAGCTCGTGAGCAGACCGCAGGCAGAGGCAGAATGGGACGCAGCTTTGTGTCAGGTGGCGGCGGAATATATATGAGTCTTCTTCTCTATCCCGAGGTCAAGGGCTACGACACCACGAAAGCAACCGCTGAGGCGGCGGTGGTGGCAATGCGTGCAATAAAAGCGCTTACCGACTGCAATCCAATGATAAAATGGGTAAATGATCTGTACCTCGGCGGCAAGAAACTCGCAGGAATTTTATGTGAGGGCGAGCTGCTTCAAGACGGTGATTTTCGCTATTTAGTCATCGGAATGGGAATAAATGTTTACAAAAATGCAATTTCCGAGGAAATTTCGGCTATCGCAACCTCACTTGAAAGCGAGTGCAACAGTGTGCCTGATATGAGCGAGCTTGCGGCAAAAATCGTATATGAGCTGATAGTCGGCAACAAGGAAATCGGTGAGAAAAATCTCTACTTTGATTATAAAAATCACTCGCTTGTTATAGGTTGCGAGGTAACGGTTATCGTGGCGAACGAAAGTTATACCGCAAAAGCAACAGATATTGACACCGATTACTCACTTATAGTAGAGCGTGACGGCAAAACAGAAAGACTCTTTACAGGTGAGGTAAGCCTGAAAATATAAAAAACGGCAGTTTTTTTACTGCCGTTTTTTCATATTAAATCCGAAATACTAACACAGAAAACCTCTGAAAAGGCTTTTAGCTCAATGTCGGTAACAAAACGTTTGCCGCTTTCTATTCTCTGTATCGCATTTTTGTCAACATCAATGCCTATAAGCTGCATTTTGTCAGCAAGCGCCCTTTGCGAGAGCTTGGTGGGATACGCCAATCGTAGCGCACGAATTTTATCGCCGCAAAGATTGTTTTTCCCCTCATTTTTGTTCTTAAACATATCTTTTCTCTCCCGATTTTTGACATTTAGTGATTGACAAAACTATTATAATGTGTTACAATGGTTTTGTTGACATTCACAAGATGTCATAAGTGCTATAACTTTGCATGAGGATATAGGATATGAATAAAAAGATTGATAATATCGGGGTGGTCAAGGAAATCGACTCGCTTGGCAGGATAGTAATTCCAAAGGAATTCAGAGAACGACTGATGTTGGATAAGGAAGTAGAGATACTGATCACCGAAAGCGGAGTTTTAATTCGTAATTCCAAATACGAATTGGTAAAAAAGAAAAACTCGAAAATATAAAAAACGGCAGTTACTGCCGTTTTTTTCGTTATTCTATTACGACGTCTACAAATTCAACGCCGTAGTGCTCAAAGAGCGAAATATCCTCATCAGTTATCCTTTCTCCGCTTACGACTATTGGCACAGCAGGGGGGCAGGAAACTGTGGGAGATGCCGAAATTCGACCGAGTGCGCTGATTGCGGGAATTCTCTCCGAGGGGGCGAAAATCGCTTCCCTTATTGAAATCGCGCGCTCGTGAGATTCGGGCGTCTTTAGAGCGCTTTGGCTTTTGTTTTTCGGTGCTTTTTCTATCGCACAAACAAGCCTCTCAAGGTCGGAGTCGCTATTCTCGGGTGTGAGCATTAAGACCGTGTATTCGGAGTCGGAAAATTCCGGCTCAATGCCCTCATTGCGAAAGTGATTTGCAAGGGGCTCGCCTGCACGGATAACGATTTTCAGCGGTTCACTTTGTACCACCTCAAAGCCGAGAGCAGTAATTTTTGCCTTTACTTCGGTTATTTTAACTGCAAGAGCATTGATTCTCTCGGGATAGTTCTCCGAAAGCCTTTTGTTGCAGAGGTCGAGTGAGCAAAGCGTCAGATACGACGGACTCGTCGAGGAAAAGAGCGACAGAGCCGAGCGTGCGCCATTTACAAATTCGGGAAAATTGCGCGAAATATGCAGATACGCGCCGCCTGTCAAGACGGGAAGCGTTTTGTGCGCGGAGTCGGCGCACATCGCCGCACCAAGCGTTATGGGATGAGAGTCATTTTCAAGGAATTTAAGGTACGCACCGTGTGCGTTGTCAACGAGAAGCGGCAGACCGTACTCACGGCAGACTGCCGAAAGCGCACTGATATCCAACATATTTCCCAGATAGTCGGGTGACGTAACGTATACAGCTCGCGGCAATTCCTGCATTTTGGAAAGCGCGTTTTTAAGGTCGGTTGCCGAGATGTTACACGAGCAGAGATGCTCGTAGCTTTCGGGATAGAGCCACTCGACGTCGAGATCGAGAAGTGCCACCGCCTTTACGAAAGCGGTGTGCACGTTCCTTGCCGCCAGAATAAGCGGCCTTTCACTGCCCCGCGCAACGAGAAAAAGCATTGCATATATCGCAAGAGTTGAGCCCTGGGTAGAATAAAAGCTATGTGCCGTGCCGTAAAGCTCGGTGAGATTATTCTCACTCTCATCTATAACTCCGTCAGCCGAATATAGCACGTCTGCACCCGAAATCTCGGTGATATCATACCTCTCACAGCCAAGAACACCGATGCCCTTATGACCAGGCATATGCAAGCGGGTGGTGTCAGAATCGGCATATTTTTTTACAAAATCAAAAATTGGAGTCGTCATTATTCCGAGTCTGCTATCTGAAGCATTACAGCACATTCAATACGTTTTTTGAACAGCTCGCAGCCGTACTTGTAAACTCCGCCAATGCTGCCCGTCGCGTGATATGCGTTTGCCGCGCAACCGCCCGAGCAATAAAGCCTTGCCCAGCAGTCACGGCACTCCTCTCTCGCGTAGGCGTTGCAGGAACGAAACTCGTCCTGCACCTCGATGTTGCTGACACCGTCGAAGATGTTGCCGAGCTTGTATTTCTCATCACCAACGAACTGGTGGCAGGGGTAAAGGTCGCCCCAAGGGGTAACCGCCATATATTCTGTTCCCGAGCCGCAGCCTGTTATACGCTTATAAATGCAGGGGCCATGCTTGAGGTCGAGCATATAGTGATAGAACGTAAAGGGACGTCCCTCTTTCTTGCGCTTTATCATTTCGTTTGCAAGAATCTCATACTGCTCAAACAGTACGGGAAGATCCT
>CAYXAC010000110.1:0-4788 GCA_964463025.1 uncultured Ruminococcus sp. | reverse complement strand
AGCCCACCGAAGGTAAGCCTGTTTACTGCAGCGAGTGCTTTGCAGCAAAGAGAGCAGCACAGGACGCTGAGTAGTCTACGCCTGTGACCGTTGTATTACATACGAATGCGGTCTACCTGAGCTCACTGTTAGTGAGTAACAAAAGAGGATTTGGTTTTCGCCAAATCCTCTTTTGTTTTATTCTATTTCGTTTTATTGGCTGAATTTTTTGTCTATCTTCCTCGTGGCGAATATCAGCGTAATCCCCATAAGCAGAGCTGCTGATAGCCAGGATATAGGATAAATCGTGTATATTCCGACGAGCGAGTTGAACTCGGGCATCGGGAAAAAGAAGAATACCCAAAGCGAACGGAGAACGCATATACAGCCGATGCTCATCATCATAGGTGTCAGCGAGTAGCCAAGACCGCGTAGTGAGCCGGACAGCGCGTCCATAACACCGCAGAGGAAGTAGGTCGAGAGCATAAATTTCATCAGTCCGATAGTCGCCTCTATTATCGCTTCCTTGTTCGGATCATCGGGTGAAATGTAAAGGCTCGCTATCTCACGTCCGAAGAATAGCAGTATCTGACCGCCGACGAAGCCTATTATTGCCACCTGAAGCACCGAGAATAGAATTGATTTCTTGATTCTATCCGGCTTTTTCGCGCCGAAGTTCTGACCGGTGAAGGTCATAGCCGTGTGCAGATAGCTATTCATTGAGCTGTATACGATGCCCTCAATGTTTATAGCGATAGTCTTCGCTGAAATATCGGTTGTCGGCAGGGTGTTGACACCGCCGGTGAGAATGATGTTGGAAATAGAGAACAGCGTGCTCTGGAGTCCTGCTGGCAGTCCCATTCGCAAAACTCTGCCGAGCAGAGCGAAATCTACCTTCATTTTAGAAATATCAAGCGCGTAGGGCGCGCCCTTGCGTACGAAAAGAAGTATAACGACGGTTACAGCCGAGATATACTGCGCTATAACCGTTGCAATAGCAACTCCGTCGACAGACATACCGCACGCGAGAACAAAAAACAGGTTGAGAAGAACGTTAATTATTCCAGACGAGGAGAGGATATAAAGCGGTGTTTTTGAGTCACCGACCGAGCGAAATATTGCCGCACCAAAGTTGTATACCGCGCTCGCCGGGATTCCAAGACAGGTAATGTAAAGATAAAGACAGGCCCACTCCATTATCTCGGGCTTCGTACCCATAAGCACGAGGGCCGGACGAGCCGTGAGGAGTCCCAGAACAGAGAAAATCACTCCACCGACAAGCGAGAAAATCATTGAGGTATGTACCGTGCGAGAGAGCCTGTCAAACTGTCCCGCGCCGTAGCATTGAGCGACGAGAACTCCCGCACCGCCCGCAATTCCCATAAGGAGATTGATGATGAGGTTTCCGAGCGAGCTTGTTGAGCCGATAGCCGCAATCGCAAGCGTATTGCCCGAGAACTGTCCGACTATAATGTTATCGGAAATATTATAAAGAAGCTGCAGAATTCCAGTCAGCATTATAGGCAGCGAGTAGAGCAGCATTCTTGAGAATATCGGTCCCTCGGTAATGCCAGCGTACCGTTTAGAAATCATATCGTTCTCCTTTCTTTTAACAAAAAAATATTTTAGACCATCGCACATAATTTGTCAATCCTTTTTTGAAAAAAGATAAAATAACACAAAAAATAAATATTTTTTTACATTTTCTACTGTACAAATTAAAATATTTATGATATAATAAAATCGGTGTGTAATAGTTTTATGACGAAAACGCATTGATTTTATTTTATGAGTGTGGAAATGGATAATTATAAAAAGAAAAACAACCGTCAAAAGTCGGGTAACAACCGTTACCGCGGTGACGAAGGTTATCGCAGAAGACCCGAGGAGATTGACGAATGCACCGTCTTTGGCAGGAACTCGGTCAAGGAGCTGCTTGCAGGCGGCAGAGATATAGAAAAGGTTTATATTCAGTCGGGCGAGCGCGAGGGCTCGGTTAATCTTCTTATCGGCATAGCGTCGGAGAGAAAGATTCCTATTATCGAGGTCGACCGCGTCAAGCTTGACAGCCTTACCGCAGGCGCTCACCATCAGGGCATAGTTGCTATCGCGGCAGAGCGCAATTATTATACGGTTGACGAAATCCTCTCCTATGCTGAGGAAAAGGGCGAGCCGCCCTTCATTGCCATACTTGACGGTGTAGAGGATCCGCACAATCTCGGTGCTATCATTCGCTCTGCAGAGTGCTCGGGCGCACACGGTGTTATTATACCTAAGCGCCGCGCGGTCGGTCTGACTTCAACTGCCGCAAAGGCATCTGCGGGTGCTATTGAGTATATGCGCGTTGCCAAGGTTACGAACCTTGCTATGACTATCGACTATCTTAAGGAAAGAGGTCTTTGGCTGTACGCTGCCGATATGGATGGCGGCAATTATTACGAAACAGATATGTCAGGCTCTGTTGCTGTGGTTTTCGGCAGTGAGGGCTTTGGCGTTTCGAGGCTTGTTAAGGAAAAATGCGATTTCACCGTTTCCATTCCCTTGTATGGAAACGTTAATTCTATGAACGTGTCCTGTGCGGGTGCGGTTATTATGACCGAGGTTGCAAGACAGAGAAAAATAAAAAGGGGGTAATAACGTGGAAAATAACGTAAATAACGAGAATATAAAGAACACGTCCGATTCTTCTGGATCGGTAGAAAATACTACGCCGACGGAAAGCGTAACGCCGGATGTTGCGTCTACCATATGGACAACCTACGTTCCTCGCTTTACCGAGGCGAGCGAGCATTACAGAGCTATGGGCGATGCCAAGCTCCGTGCTATGCTCAACGAGGGCGAGCTTGACGTGGAGCTTCCCACAGCGAATCCTGACGAGATAAAGCTCGATCCGACAGCCGAGTTCGAGGCTGATGTGAACGGAACCGATGCGAAGACACCCGAGAACAAGGCCCTTGACGAGCACGACGAGAGCATCAGTATTTATAAGTTCTCCGAGGAAGCAGAGCCCGAGGGGGAGGATCCTGCCGAGCTTGAGGCGCGTGCGGAGAGTGAGATGCTTGCGGAAATCAGACAGCTTCTCGGCTCTAATTCAGATCCTGCTGTTAAGCCCACTGATGAGATGGCAGAGGAAATAAAAGAGGAGATAGAGGAGGAGCCTGCAGAACTCCATGAGGAGCCTGTTGAAGACAAAGGCGACATTCCCGATCCCGACGAGGATTTCAAAATTTTCAAAAGCACTTCTACAAAGAATAACGAAGACGAAGACCTCCCCAACGGTATTATAAACGACGGTCAGGAGTATCAATTTGAGAACGGTGAGTTCACCAACCCTGCCGAGAGGGACGTAATCAAGGACAGATTCCTTGATTCTATCTATTCGATCACGATAAGACTCGGTGCATCTATCGTATTTGCCGTAGCGCTTCTGGTGGTGGAGTTTCTGTCTGCCTTGAATGTGATTCCGTTCGGTGTGTTCTCTGATGCGCATCCCACGCTTCTCGTTTGGCTTGATTTTATCCTTGCTTCTTGCGCATTCCTAATGTCGCTTCCCGAGACAGTGCGCTCGGTAAAGTATCTTTTCAAAAAGACCGTTCTTCCCGAGACGCTTTCTACGATGGCGTATATCGCGCTTCTTCTTTACACCTTGACGGTTGGACTTTCGGGCGCTACCGAGTACGCGCTCTTTGGCTTCCTGTTTGCCGCTATCGTTGTTCCGGTTATCAGAGCTTCACTTTATCGCGTTAAGGCTGATTTTATCGGCTTTAAGATGATTTCTCAAAACGAGGAAAAACAGATAATTGATAAGAAGAATACGAGAGATATTCAGGCAGCAGATATTGCGCTTGACGGCTGTGTAGATTCCTACAAATCGCAGACTGCTCGCGTTTACAAGACGAATTTTGTAGCTAACTTCTTCAAGAACAGCGCGGACGTTTCTGCTGTTCCGATGAATGTTGCTCTCATATACGGCGTACCCCTGGCTATCGCGCTGATTGCAGGGCTGGTCGTATTCTTCATCTCGTCGAGCCTCGTTACAGGAATGTCGGTGTTCACTCTTGTTATTCTGCTCGGTTGCCCGGCGTTTGCGGTGCTTTCGGGCAAGATTCCTTTCTTCCATTCACAGCGCGCGGCGATTCTTTGTGAGAGCACTGCGGTGGGCGAGAGTGCCTATCACGATTTCTCGGGTGTTGACGTATTCGCATTTGAAGATACTGATATCTTTGGTCCCGACGACGTCAACCTCAAGCGTTTCATTCTCTACGGCGAGAGAGATAGCATGGAGAAGGTTATGCGCCAGATGTGCGCACTCTTTGCGGCAGTTGGCGGCCCTCTTGACTATATGTTCTCTAACGCTATTGACAACAGAGTTCGTCACAAGACTGCAACCAACGTTATCGTTGAGGACGACGGTCTTTGCGGCGATGTAATGGGACACCGTATCTACGCCGGCAGCGAGGATTATATGCGCAGGAATAATATTGCTATCCCTGCAGCTACCTCTACAGGCGATACAGGCATTGATACCACCAAGGTTATGTACGCGGCAGAGGACGGAGAGGTATATGCGAAGTTCTTTATCAGATATTCCTTCTCCGAGGAATTTACTATGATCCTTCCCGAGCTTCGTGATTCGGGAATCATTCCCCTTATTTACACTCGCGACCCCAACATGTCTCCCGAGCTTATAGCATCGCTTACCGCCGGTGTCAACAAGATGAGGATTGTCAGACTTTACACACCTCTTGCTGAGGAAAGGGTATACGGCAGAGTAGCAGCGCGTATGGTCACCTACGGTGATAAGATTGA
>CAYXAC010000109.1:0-4854 GCA_964463025.1 uncultured Ruminococcus sp. | reverse complement strand
GGCCTTGAGCATATGGGCGAGAAGCCCTTCTCTACCGTATTTATTCACGGTCTTGTAAGAGATGCACAGGGACGCAAGATGTCCAAGTCGCTCGGCAACGGCATTGACCCCCTCAAGATTATCGAGGAATACGGCGCGGACGCACTCCGCTTTGCGCTTGCTACGGGTAACGCGCCCGGTAACGATATGAGATTCTCCGACGAGAAGATCGAAGCGGCGAGAAACTTCGCTAACAAGCTCTGGAACGCATCGCGCTTCGTGCTTATGAACCTCACCGAGAGTGACGAGGAGCTTCTCGCTCCCGCAAATGAAGCCGACCTCACTATAGAGGACAAGTGGATTCTCTCAAAGTTCAATCGTCTTGCAAAGACCGTCAACGACAATATTGCGAACTACGAGGTAGGCGTTGCGCTTGCCGAGATATACTCGTTCGCCTGGGATACCTTCTGCGACTGGTATATCGAGATGGCGAAGAGCCGTATCTTCGAGGGTGGCGCTCCTGCGCTTACCGCAAAGAGAACGCTCGTCAAGGTGCTTTCGGGCATTCTCGGCCTGCTTCACCCCTATATGCCCTTCATTACCGAGGAAATTTATCAGGCACTTCCTCACGAGTGCGAGTCTATCATGATTTCCGCATATCCTCAGTTTGACGAGTCGCTCGTTTGCACCGATGCGGAAAGTGACGTTGAGAGAATTATCTCCTGCATCACGGCTATCAGAACACGCAGAGCCGAGATGAACGTTCCGCCCTCAAAGAAGGCGAAGCTCTACGTTGTTACAAAATATGAGTACACCTTCAAGAGAGCCGCGAAGATTCTTGAGAAGCTCGCGAGTGCGTCCGAGGTAATTCTCACCGAGAATTACGAGTCCGACGACGCGGTTATGATTGCTACCGATGCGGGCAGACTCTACATTCCTCTTGCCGAAGTTATCGACTTCGAAAAGGAAAAGGCTCGTCTTAATGCCGAAATGAAGAAAAACGACGCGGAAATCGAGAGAATCGAGAAGAAGCTCGCTAACGAGGGCTTCGTTGCGAAGGCGCCTGCGGCGGTAATTGAGGGCGAGCGTGCAAAGCTCGCGAAGTATCTTGAGGTAAGAGAGTCGCTTACGGTAGCACTCGCAAAGCTCGGATAATGATGGAAAATCAGGAAAAAAAGATAGAGGAGCTCGTCGTTTTTTCGGGAACGTACGAGGACTCGCCCGAAAATAGCGTTATTACTATCCCCGAGGGCATAGAGGAGATTGCGGAGAATGCCTTCCGCGAGTTTTCCTGCCTTGAGGAGATAAATCTGCCGAGGAGTCTTAAAAAGATTTCCGCCTGTGCCTTTGCAGGCTGCGCGAATCTCAAAAAAGTCAACATGCACTTTGGCATCGAGGAGATACTTGACGAGGCGTTCTCGTCCTGCTCGTCGCTCACGTCGGTTACTATTCCCGACTCCTGCAAGCGACTTGGCGAGGGTTGCTTTGAGGCTTGTGCCTCGCTCTCGAGCATTAAGCTTTCTGAGTCTATCACTATGATAGGCTCGGGGGCGTTCGCCTACTGCTTCAACCTTGTCGACGTGACTATTCCCGACTCCTGCATACTTGTCGAATTTAATGCGTTTGCGAACTGCTTCTCGCTTGAGGCTATCAAGCTTTCCGACAACATGGGACTCATTGACGAGTCCACCTTTGAGGGTTGCAGGTCGCTGAAGATTGTCGATATGCCAACTAAACTTGTCAAAATCGGTCGTAGAGCCTTCAAAGGCTGCTCATCTCTTTCGAGCATTATACTGCCAGTTGGTGTTGGAGTTATCGGCTTCGATGCCTTTTCCGATTGCTCGTCACTCGGCAGAATTGCAATACCGAAGGATATCCGCGAAATAGAGGATTTCGACGTTTTCGGCGGTTGCGATACGCTTACTGACATCTCATTCGGCGGCACTCGCGAGAAGTGGGAGGCCTTGATGGGCAGAAATATCCTTTCGGTCCAAAAGAGCGACTGCACGGTGTCCGTGCCTAAAGTAACCTTTATGAATCTGGAGTGACGATATGAAGAAAAAATACAAGTGTCTGGTGCTTGACCACGACGACACGGTGGTGGACAGCAGCGCGTCAATTCATTACCCATCATTCGTTGAATATCTCAAAATTGCAAGACCACACCTTGCGGACAAGTACACGCTTGAAGAGTATTTTGAGAAGAATTTCCACCCGGGAATTCTCGAGCTTTTCACCGACGAGATCGGTCTCTCGGCAGAGGAGCTGAAGGAAGAAGAGCTTTTCTGGCGCGAGTACGTGAAAAATCATATTCCGAGCGCCTACCCCGGTATGAGTGAAATTATTGCCGACTTCAAGGCGGGCGACGGTATTGTTGCGGTTGACTCGCATTCGGTGACCGAGAATATTGTTCGTGATTATAAGCACAATAATCTTCCCGAGCCTCATATAATCTACGGTTGGGACATTCCTGCCGAGATGCGTAAGCCTGCGCCGGGTACACTCTTTGATCTTATGGAAAAATACGGACTTTCGCCCGAGGAAATTCTGGTCGTTGACGACCTGAAGCCCGGCTACGATATGGCAAGAGCTGCAGGCGTTGATATCGCGGCGGCGGCCTGGGCGCATAACGTCAAAGGAATTGCAGATTTTATGAAAGAAAACTGCGATTACTTCTGCAAAAGCGTAGAGGAATTGCGTAAAATTCTGTTTTAAGATAACAAAAGACCTCCCGAATCGCCAAAAGCGAAGGGAGGTCTTTTATTATGATATGGTTTTAATCAAATTGGAATCTGCGATTTCCACATAAAGACTAGGGTCGAAATCCAAGAGAAGCTCGCGGAAGAACTCGGTGATGTGCTGCTCGGTGAAGAAGTGCCCTGCCTCAATGAGATTTATACCCATTTCCGATGCCTCCTCCATCACGTTGTAGCCGATTCTGCCCGAGATGTAGGTGTCGGCACCCGCATCTATCGCTGCCTTGACGTAGCCCTTGCCGTCGCCGCCGACAACCGCAACCGTATAAACGTCGTTGTAGCCGTCAACGTACTTCACCACGTCGGAGCCTGTGAGCTGCTTCACTCTGTACGCGAAGTCCTGAAGCTCCATAGGCTCGTCAATATTTCCGATTCTGCCGAGGGCGCCCTCGCCGAATGGTACGGGGTCATACATTCCAAGCAGGTCGGCGAGTCTGTCATTCACGCCGCCGACGAGCTTATCGGCTCTGGTATGGAATGAGAATACCGAAATGCCGCTGCCGAGCAGCTTGATAACCTTTCTCGCAATATGATTCTCCTCGTCGATAGAGGAAAGCGGCTTAAAAATAAGCGGATGGTGCGAAACTATAAGATCGAAGCTGCGCTCGATAGCGTAATCAACTATGTCCTCGGTTACGTCGAGCGTAACAAGCACACGGCAAACCTCAGCAGTGCCGTCAGGACAGCACATAACGCCGTCGTTGTCCCAAGCTTCGCAAAGCTCGACCGGTATTTTTTTCTCAAAATTAGCGTAAAGCTCTTTTACAGTCATATATCTTTTCCTTTCAAAAAGGTTTTATATATTCGCTGATTTCTTCTATGATTTTCGCCTCACTTGCGTCATATTTACCTGCGCTTATCTTACCATCAAGTGCGCGCTTCATTGAGGCGATTTTGGCTTTCAGATAGCCAATTTGACAATCTTTATTTACAATATTTGCATTTTTCGGACCAATGTGGGATTCAAGAGTCGATATTTCCCGACATTTTCCCGTATATGTAGCAAGCAGGCAAACGTAATACTTTCCTGCGTCGAAGGAATAACTCTCGCACTTTATCTCAAAGCCGTGCGAGGCAAGATACTCGCGCAGCTTCTCCTGCCTTGACATCGGCTGGAGAATAAGGTTGATGCCCTCTGCGCGCAGGTGCGGTGCGCGGTCAATAATATCGGCAATAAGCTCGCCGCCCATGCCGCAAATACTGTAATCGGTAATTCCCTTGCCCGAAAGCTCGGTAGCACCGTCAGTCAGAATGAAGCTCATCTTCTCTGTAAGTCCGCACTCCTCGGAATTCGCTCGCGCCGAGGCAAGAGGACCTTTGTTGACGTCGGTAGCGTAGGCAAATGAAATGCGCCCTGCGGAAAGAAGATAGAGAGGCAGGTATGCGTGGTCCGTGCCGATATCGGCAAGCACTGCTCCCTGCCTCGTAAGCTCTGCCGCAGACAGAAGGCGCGCGTTAAGTGCGCTGCCCATTACTTTGCCGCGAGATACTCGTTGATCTTCTTTACAAGCTCATCAGCGTCGGTGCCGTGAACGGTGCAGGCTTCCTCGATGGACTCACCTCTAGAGTGAGGGCAGCCAAGACAATGCATACCGATCTCGAAGAAGAACTGCGCGGTATTTACGTCGTGGTCAAGCACATCGCCGATAAGTGTTGCTTTCGTTACAATCATTTTAATAATTCCTTTCGTGTGCTGAAATATTATTACTAGATTAGTATAACATAAATATAGAGAAAAATCAATATTTATTTTCAAGTTACTATTTACATTTATAAGTTTTTATGGTAAAATATATCTGTTAGGCTATTTTTTTTAGAAAATGGAAAGGACAAAACGATGATAGTTGCCCTTGAGGAAGCAAAAAGACGTTTGGTTGCTCTTTACGACGTTGTAAAAGAGCTTGAGAGCCAGCTGAGAATTGGAGAGGTTAAGGAAAGATGCGCAGAGCTTGAGCGCGAAACGCTCGTTCAGGATTTCTGGAACGATGCGGAAAAGTCCTCCAAGAAGCTTCAGGAAATCAAACAGTTAAAGGATAAATATGAGAGCTACGAGGCGCTCGTCGCAAAGCTCGACGATACCTTCACACTCTGTGAGATGGCTATCGAGGCAGGTGACGAG
>CAYXAC010000108.1:0-4859 GCA_964463025.1 uncultured Ruminococcus sp. | reverse complement strand
ACCGCAGATGGTCATAGCCTCGATGATACAGTGGGGGTCGCCCTCAAGAATGGAACGGTCCATGAATGCACCAGGGTCGCCCTCGTCTGCGTTACAAACAACATACTTCTGGTCAGCCTTGTTGGGAGCGCAAAGAGCCCACTTACGACCGGTAGGGAAGCCACCGCCTCCTCTGCCGCGAAGACCGGAATCGGAAACAACCTTGATAACGTCCTCGGGAGTCATCTCGGTAAGAACCTTACCAAGAGCTGCGTAACCGTCCATAGCTATGTACTCGTCGATATTATCGGGATCGATAACGCCGCAGTTACGGAGAACGATACGCTTCTGGGACTTGTAGAACTTGGTATCGGAAAGCGAAACGCTTGCTGCAGCCTTCTCAACAATTTCGTCTGTGCCGGTATCTTTGTAAACAAGACGCTCAACAATTCTACCCTTGAGGAGATGCTCCTCAACGATTTCCTTAACGTCATCAGCAGTTACACGGCTATAGAAGGTGCCTTCGGGATAGATAATAACGATAGGGCCGAGAGCGCAAAGACCGAAGCAACCGGTCTGAACGAGCTTT
Organism: uncultured Ruminococcus sp.; assembly: GCA_964463025.1. Classification (GTDB taxonomy): domain Bacteria; phylum Bacillota; class Clostridia; order Oscillospirales; family CAG-272; genus UBA1740. The sequence continues at coordinate 4,291 of CAYXAC010000108.1, read as the reverse complement.
ACCTCTTCGTCAAGTCCGAATTCGGCGATATTCTTGTTGAACGCCTCCTGCAGAGTCTTACTGCCGGAAGAGGTACAGCCTGTACCGCCGCAAATAAGTACGTGTGAACGAATCATTGTCAATTACCTCCTTAGTTGGCATCGGTTACGGTGTACTCCGCAACAACCTTGCCACCCTTTAAGTGCTTTTCTACGACTTCCTTTGCCTTATCGGGAGTCATATGAATATAGGTAACCTTTTCCTTACCCGACTCGTATACCTCTACGATAGGCTCGAGCTGGCAGTATCCTACACAGCCTGTCTGGGAAACGGTAACCTTTTCACAAAGGCCTGCAGCGTTTACCTCCTCAACGAATGCGTTGAGAACGGGACGAGCGCCTGCAGCGATACCGCAGGTAGCCATACCGACTACAACGCGAACGTCGCTGGTGCCTTCGCGAAGGACAATCTTGTCCTTCATTCTGTCTTTGATTGCTTGAAGTTCAGCCAAAGATTTCATTTTTGTCTTCCTTTCTGGATTTATATTTTATTTTTTGAATTCTGCGTATTGCTCCACAAGATTTTCCTTGATCCATATCAGAACCTCAAAGGTATCAAGCGGAACGTCCTCCAACACCGCGCGCAGTTCTCTCGTGTCAAGAGAAACGCAATCTTCACCCATTTTGTGAGTGAAGAGGAAATCCACGTCGGGATGTCCCTGAATCAGTGTGGTTATCGAGGAGATAACGTCGCCGAGCGGTGTGAAGTCAATGTGATTTTTATAGAACAGGGCAGAAACGGTGGTACCGTGATCCTCAGGATGTTCGCTTATATGCTTTGACACAATAGTAAGCTCGCCGCCCGTCATCTCAGCTGCCATTCTGAAAAGCGGAATTCCCATTCCAACCTTGCGCGTAGTGCGCGTTGTGTAAAAGGGGTTCGCAACCGACAAAAGCGTTTCATCACGCATACCCGTGCCGTTGTCGGTAATGGTGATACGAAGCGTATCATCATTCTCCAGAATTTTTATTGAAATGAATTCTGCCTTGGCTTTTGTGCTATTTTCTGTAATATCAAGTATGTTTAGTGACAGTTCTTTCATAGGTCACCTCGCAAGTGAAGAAACAGATTGTGTCTGACAAGCCTTGATGAATGCGGCTCGTCATCAAGCTCGAAGTAAGCATTATTATCTCTCATATCGGTGAGATAGTGAGCGTCGGAGCAATAGACGAATTGCTTCTTATCAATACCGTATTTTTCCGAATATTCGTCTGCATTCTCTCTGTCGCGAAGCTCAAATACAGTAAAACCAATATCTTTTGGCACAGTACCGAGCACAGCAACGATTCCGTTTGCATCTCTGTCGATATGCGCAGGGTAGCATATGCCGCCGAAGCGCCCTACGGTTTCGCAAACGTCGTCAATCGAAATGCCGCTTGAGTTAATAAGCAGAGCGTTGACCTCACCAACAGGATTATCCTCGCCGTCGGTTATAGTCTGCCTGCCGAATATTTCGGGCTTGTTTTTAATTTTCATGCGTCCCTTGTCAACAAACTCGTCGAACGCCATAGCGTCAGAGAGCTCCTCGAAAAGACACACTACGTGTATATCCTCAGAGGTAGTAAGCTCCATTCCCGCGACGGGAATTATGCCGTACCTTTTTGCCGCCTCGAAAAAGGCAGGACAATTTTTGCAGCTGTTATGGTCTGTCAGCGCAACGATATTCAGTCCGCACAGGCTCGCCATGCCGGCAATATTGTTTGGAGTTGAATCGTCATCACCGCAGGGGGAAAGGCAGGAGTGAATGTGCAGGTCGTAGTAATACCTGTTCACGATAATACTCCCGCGATTCTCGCCGCTGCCTCGTAGGAAGAAAGAGGGGTGGACAAAATATTGATTCCCTTTGCCTCGGCGGTCTTAAGCGCGTCGGCGTCGGGTTCTACGTTCTCGGAGAGAAGAATAGAGGAAACGTCGGTGAGCGATGCAACCGCAACGATGTTTATGTTAGACATAATGGTAATCCAGACGTTGCCGGACTCCGCTTTTCCCATAACCCAGCTCAAGAGATCTCCGATATACACACCCTCGATCTCTCTTTCGGGCTCGGGTATACAGAGAATCTTAAATCCAAGCTGCTTTGCAAAATTTTCTATCGTCATAAGAGCCTATACCTTTCGGTCGGCCTCACCCTGATTCCATAGGTCTTTAAGACGGCAGTCCTCGGGGCAGGCGGTTTTTTTGATGACGTCCTCGGCAAACGCTCTGCAGGTGGGGGCACCGCACGAGCCACAGTCAATGCCGGGGAGAGTTGCCTTGAAGCTCTGAATATCTGCCATCATTCTCATGGATTCGGCAATAGTGTTGCCAAGTCTTGAGATGGACTGATACTCGGGAAGCTCCTCAAAGAGATAATCCGCAGGAATATAACTCGTATCCTTTGGCAGAGAGTTCTGGGAGATAGGCATATATCTTCGCAGTGCCTGCAGTCTTGCCTTTGCAATAAAGGGATTCTGCATACTGAGAACACCGCCAACGCATCCGCCTGTGCAGGCATTAAGCTCAACGAACTCAAGTGGCGGTATATTGCCGTTTTCAACCTGATCAAGAACGTGTATAACGTTCTCAATACCGTCTGCCGCAAGATAATCCTCGTTGAAGATCGCGGTAGCCTCGCCGCCCGATCTCGCCCAACCAATGCCGATACGGCCCGACTGGGACAGATTATCCAGATTTTCTACTTTATGCATCTCGCCAATAAGCAAGAAGTAAATATCGCTGATGGGAACAACCTCGTCCACCAAGCTTTTATATCCTGCAAAGCCGTTCTTAACGTAGCTGACCTTCGCAGGACAGGGAGTAATAAAGCAAACGCCGATATCCTCGGGGGAAAACTCGGGGTGCTTCATTAGCGCCTCCTCTTTAGCCAGCTTTGCAGCTATCTCCATAGGTGGAAGCATATGTATTATATGCTCTTCAAGAGAGGGAAACCTTAATGCAATTAAACGCAAAATAACAGGGCAAGCCGAGCTTATCGCAGGCTTGGGTACACCGTCGGTCTGCAGATACAGTCTTGTATAAGCGGAAACCAACTCTGCCGCCTTTGAAACCTCGTAAACGTCATCAAAACCGATCTTCAAAAGACCGTTAAGAACATAGTCCACGTCGTCAAGGTTATCAAACTGACCGTAAAGGGTGGGGGCGGGAAGTGCTATCTTCCACTTGAATCTGTCCATATCCGAAAGCTTGCTGGTAACAGCTTGCTTTGCGTTGTTCTGGCAATATCTAATACAGGCACCGCAATCAATACACCTGTCGGAGTTAATGGTTGCTCGCCCGTTCTTTATCCTTATCGCCTCAGTCGGACAATGCCGAAGGCAAGTGGTACAGCCGGTGCATTTTTCCGCGTCAAGCAGAACCGAATGCTCGTATTTTTTCATAAGTCACCTCATAGGAGAACTCGCATCACGATGCGGGTTCCAACACCAACTGTAGAGGTAATCTCCATAGAATCGGTGTTTTTCTTCATATTAGGAAGACCCATTCCCGCGCCGAAGCCGAGTGAACGCACGGTGTCCGTAGCAGTAGAGTATCCTGCCTGCATAGCCTTGTCGATATCCTTGATACCGGGGCCCTTGTCATCGAGAATAATCTCTATGTATTTCTCGGAAACTATCACCTCTGCAACGCCACCGCCGGCGTGAATGACCATATTAATTTCTCCCTCGTACATTGCAATAGAAACTCTTCTGATTATCTCCGAGTCAAAGCCGAGCTGTCGCAGATTTTTCTTGATCTGAACCGACGCCTGACCGGCTGAAGTAAAATCGTTCCCCTCAACATCGAAACGAAAAATTAAATTATCACTCATTTTGGAACCTCTGCCGTTCCTACAAGACCATTGGAATAAAGAATTCCGCAGGTATTATAGAGAGTTTTATTTGTGCTCATCATAACGATGCCGTGCTCCTTTGCAAGAGCAATCATTTCATCGTCGGGAGCCTTCGAGCGAACGAAAACAATGCAAACCATATCCATCATAAGCGCGGTACGAATTACCTGCGGGTTAACAAGACCGGTCAGCAGCACCGCCTGGTCGGTGACGTAGGCGAGCACGTCGCTCATAAGATCGCAACCGAAAGCCGAATAAACGTGCTTTCCGAGATTTTCCTCACAGCAGAGCACCTTTGCACCAAGAAGCTCCTGCATTTTAGAGATTTTCATAGCCCCTCCTAAACCTCGCGTTTAATAGGTGAAATTTATTAGTTGTTGTACTTTTCAATAATACCCGCAACGTCATCAGCAGTAAGTCTGC
>CAYXAC010000107.1:0-4897 GCA_964463025.1 uncultured Ruminococcus sp. | reverse complement strand
ATTCAGCGAACTCAAGGTAGGACAAAAGGCGTCTGTTCAGAAGACGTTTACCGCGGCGGACGTTACCGCATTTGCAGGCATCAGCCTTGACGTAAACCCCATTCACATGAGCGACAAGTATGCAGAGAGCACCGTTTTCGGTAAGAGAATCGTACACGGCATTCTCACCTCGGGACTTATCAGTGCAGTTCTTGCGAACAAGCTCCCCGGTCCCGGAACGATTTATCTCGGTCAGGAGCTCAAATTTACTGCTCCCGTATATCTTGGCGACGATATTACCGCCGAGGTTGAGATTGCCGAAATCCGCGAGGATAAGCATATCATAAAGCTCAACACCACCTGCTATAACCAAGACGGCAAGGCAGTTATCACCGGTGTTGCAACTGTAAAGTTTAACGGCTAATGCCGATTAGGAGGAATTATGGCAGATTATAAATCAATTCTGTTCGCAGAGATGATAAAGGACTTTGCTGAGAACGAGGTCAAACCTCTCGCTCAAGAGGTCGACGAGGAGGAGAGATTTCCTCTTGAAACGGTAGAAAAGATGGCGAAGCTCGGTCTTATGGGTATTATCGTTCCCAAGGAATACGGCGGAGCAGGCGGCAACTATCCTATGTACATAAGCGCGGTTGAGGAGCTTTCCAAGGCTTGCGGCACGACGGGCGTTATCCTTTCGGCGCACACCTCTCTTTGCGCGGCTCCCATTCTTGAGTACGGTACCGAGGAGCAGAAAAAGAAGTATCTTCCCGACCTCGCAAGCGGCAGGAAGATTGGCGCCTTCGGTCTTACCGAGCCTAACGCAGGTACCGATGCTTCCAACCAGCAGACCGTTGCGGTTGAGATGGACGACCACTATCTGCTCAACGGCAGCAAGATTTTCATCACCAACGCAGGCTACGCTTCTACCTATATTATTATAGCAGTAACCGGCAAGGGCCCCAAGGGTCCCGAGATGTCGGCATTTATCGTAGAGTCGGCGTTCGAGGGCTTCTCGGTTGGTAAGAAGGAAAAGAAGATGGGTATTCGCGGTTCTTCCACCTGCGAGCTTATCTTCGAGAACGTAAAGGTTCCCAAGGAGAACCTGCTTGGCAAGCGCGGCGACGGCTTCAAGCTTGCTATGAAGACTCTGGACGGCGGCCGTATCGGTATTGCCGCACAGGCACTCGGCATCGCAGAGGGTGCGCTTGACGCAACCGTTGCTTACGTTAAGTCGAGAAAGCAGTTTGGCAGAACCATTGCCCAGTTCCAGAACACACAGTTCGTTCTCGCAGACCTTGCTACCAAGATCGCGGCGGCAAAGTGTCTTGTTGAGGTTGCAACCAATGCAAAGCAGAACAAGCTCCCCACCGTTTCGGTAAACGCAGCGCAGGCAAAGCTCTTCGCGGCGGAAACGGCTATGGAGGTTACCACAAAGTGCGTACAACTCCACGGCGGCTACGGTTATACACGTGAGTATCCCGTAGAGAGAATGATGCGTGACGCGAAGATCACCGAAATCTACGAGGGCACGAGCGAGGTGCAGAGAATGGTAATCTCGGGCGCACTCCTTAGGAAGTGAGGTTAAGCAGAATGAAGATTATAGTATGTATTAAGCAGGTCCCCAACACGACCGAAATCAAAATAGATCCCATCACCAATACGCTCAAGCGTGACGGTGTTCCCAGCATTATCAACCCCGATGACAAGACGGCTATCGAGGCAGCGCTTCAGCTCAAGGAAAAGCAGGGTGCAACCGTTACCGTTCTTACTATGGGTCCAGCACAGGCAGAGAAGGCTTTGCGCGAGGCTCTCGCTATGGGTGCTGACGAGGCGTATCTCCTCACAGACAGAGCGTTTGCGGGAAGCGATACTCTCGCTACCTCTACCATTATCGCCGCAGCTGTTAAGAAGCTCGGTGCTGACATCGTATTCTGCGGCCGTCAGGCAATAGACGGCGACACCGCGCAGGTTGGCCCGCAGATCGCGGAGCATCTTGGTATTCCTCAGATAACCTACGCTGCTGCTATTGATTACGACGCAGAGCGCGAGGTGCTTATCGTTAAGCGTCAGTTCGAGGACAGATATCAGACCCTTGAGGTCAAGGGCGAGTGCCTCGTTACCGTTCTTTCAACTCTCGATAAGCCGAGATATATGAACGTTTGGGATATCGTAGACCAGGACGCAAAGGAAATCGGAATTATCACCTATGCAGACCTTGAAGCAAATCTTAATCTTGCCGACATCGGTCTGAAGGGATCTCCCACCAAGGTTAAGTCCACTGCCACCAAGCAGTTTGACAAGACTATTGAAACTCTTGAGCTTGATCCTGAAACGGCGGCAAAGACTATCGTTGACGCACTCAAGGCGCGTCATTTGATTTAAGGAGGTGCACAGTAATGGCTAAGAATATTTGGGTATTCTGCGAGCAGCGCGACGTCGAGTTGCAGAACGTTGCTCTTGAGCTTCTCGGCGTAGCACGTGAGCTCGCTGAAAAGACGGGTGAAAAGGTATGTGCAGCGCTCCTTGGCAGCGGCATTACCGACAAGGCAGCCGAGCTTGTTGCCTACGGCGCAGACGAGGTACATATCGTAGACGATAAAAGACTTGAAAAGTTCGTAACCGAGCCTTACGCTCAGGCTATCACCGAGATAGTGAAAAAGTACGAGCCTAACGTAATTCTTTTTGGCGCGACCAGCATTGGCCGTGACCTTGCTCCCAGACTCTCGGCAAGACTCAAGACAGGTCTTACCGCAGACTGCACGAAGCTTGAGATTGACGAGGAGGGTAACCTCTTTATGACCCGTCCTGCGTTTGGCGGCAATCTCTTTGCAACAATTATTTGTCCCGACCACCGTCCTCAGATGTCGACCGTGCGTCCCGGAGTTATGAAGAAGCTCGATAAGGACGCTTCGCGTAAGGGCGAGATCGTTTCCGAGAGCATCAGCTTTGACGAGAGCAAGTTTGCAGTTACCGTTGTTGAGGAGGTAAGAAGCATTCAGTGCGCTACCAACATTGAGGAAGCGAAGCTTCTCGTTTCCTGCGGCAGAGGTGTTAAGGATATTAAGCCCGCATACGAGCTTGCTGAAAAGCTCGGCGGTTCTGTTGCCGCATCGCGTGCGCTTGTTGACGCAGGCGTAATCGACCATTGCAGCCAGGTTGGACAGACGGGTAAGACCGTTCGTCCCGAGGCATATCTCGCGTTCGGTATCAGCGGCGCTATACAGCACCTTGCAGGTATGGAGGAGTCGGAGTATATCGTGGCTGTCAATACCGATAAGAACGCTCCCATCTTCAAGGTTGCTAACCTCGGTATCGTTGCAGATGTAGCGGCAGTAATGAAGAACCTTAACAAGCTTGTTTAATAATAAAAAGCAAATAACACTTTACAAATAACGACACAAAAGGAGAAAAACCAATGAATAAGGTATATCTGGTAAGCGCGAAGCGTAGTGCAATAGGCAGTATGCTTGGTTCGCTAAAGGACCTTTCTCCCGCATATCTTGGCGCAGAGGTGCTCAAAGCGGCACTTGCCGAAGGTGGAGTATCTCCCGAATGGCTCGATGAGGTTATCGTCGGCAACGTGCTTCCCGCAGGAGTTAAGCAGGGACCTGCAAGACAGGTTGCTATCGGCGCAGAAGTGCCGGTAAGCGTGCCCGCTTATTCTATCAATATGGTATGCGGAAGCGGTATGAAGGCAGTAATGAACGCAGTTCTCTCTATCAAGGCAGGCGCTTCCTCTCTCGTAGCGGCAGGCGGCACCGAGGTTATGAGTGGCGCACCCTATCTCGTTCCCGGCAAGACCCGCTGGGGCGCAAAGATGGGTGATATGAAGATGATAGACCATATGATTTACGACTCTCTCACCGATGCGTACAGCGGTCAGCATATGGGCATTACCGCAGAGAATATCGTTGAAAGATACGGCATTACAAGAGAAGCGCAGGATGCGTTTGCTATCAACTCGCAGGCAAAGGCTATTGCCGCGCAGGATGCAGGTAAGTTTGTAGACGAGATAGTTCCTATTACCGTAAAGCAGGGTAGAAAGGAATTCGTCTTTGCGGCTGACGAGTACATCAACCGCACTACTACTCTTGAAAAGCTCTCGACTCTGCGTCCTGCATTCAAGCCCGACGGCAGCGTAACCGCAGGTAACGCTTCGGGTATCAATGACGGCGCGAGCTTCGTTATCGTTGCAAGCGAGGAGGCTGTAAAGAAATACAACCTCACTCCTATGGCAGAGATTGTCGGCATCGGTCAGGGTGGTGTAGAGCCCGACGTTATGGGACTTGGTCCCGTTCCCGCAGTAAGAAACGCGCTCATAAACGCAGAAATGAAGCTCTCCGATATGGAGCTTCTCGAGCTCAACGAGGCGTTCGCGGCACAGTCGCTCGGCGTGGTTAAGCTTCTCTCCGAGGAGCACGGCGAGAGCGAGGAAGCAATTCTTGCTCGCTGTAACGTAAATGGCGGTGCAATAGCTCTCGGTCACCCGGTAGGCGCGAGCGGCAACAGAATTATAGTAACTCTTGCTTATGAGCTCAAGAGAAGCGGTAAGACCTACGGTCTTGCATCACTCTGTATCGGCGGCGGTATGGGTACTGCAGTTGTACTGAAGAACATTAAATAAAAGGTAGGTAATTGAAAATGAGATTACAGGATAAAGTAGCAATAGTAACCGGTGGCGCAAAGGGCCTTGGCGGCGAGATGGCGCAGACCTTCGCAAAGGAAGGCGCAAAGGTTATCGCAGTAGATATGGCGCCCCTCACCTACGAGTGCGAGAACGTTGAGTTCTATCAGCTCAACGTTACCGACGGCGAGGCTTGTAAGGCTCTCTTCGAGTACGCAAAGGAGAAGTACGGTAGAATTGATATCCTCGTTAACAACGCAGGTATCACCCGTGACGCTATGACCAGAAAGATGA
>CAYXAC010000106.1:0-4905 GCA_964463025.1 uncultured Ruminococcus sp. | reverse complement strand
CGACATTCTCTACAAGCTTCTCTCCTACCCGAAAAAGACCTTTACCCGCACCCAGCTGATGGACGAGTTCTGGGACGTGGATACCCAGACGGGCACTCGCTCGGTCGACGTTTATATGACCAAGCTTCGCTCTAAGCTCTCGGCGTGCGAAGCCTTTGAAATACAGACCGTTCATGGTCTTGGCTACAAGGCGGTGATAAAATGAAAAGGGGCGATAGATACGCCAAAATTCTTCGCGCGCTGAATAATTACTTTATGTTCTTTTTGCTCGTCGCGTTCGTGATAACCTGCTGCACAATGCTTTTCGTGACAGTGCTTTCGGGCGATATAGGTATAGAGCTGACAAACGAGAATATTGCAGACGCGGCGAAGCTGACATTCTGGAACGTGTTGGTTATCAGCTTTATTTTTACCGTAATAGACGCTCTGCGCCGTAAATTCACGGTTGACCGCCCCGTGCGGCAGATAACCGAGGCGGCAGGGAAGATGATTGAGGGCGACTTCAGTGTTCGCATAAAGCCTGCGTCGAGATTTGATTCGGGCGAGAAATTCAACGAGATAATCGAGTGCATTAATACGATGGCAGAGGAGCTGTCGGGAGTCGAAACGCTACGCAGCGACTTTATCGCCAACGTGTCTCACGAGATGAAAACTCCGCTTGCCGTTATGCAGAATTACGGCACGCTTTTGCAGTCCCCGGAGCTTTCCGAGGAGAAGCGCGTAGAGTACGCCAAGGCCATCACCGACGCCTCACGCCGCCTTGCCGATATGATGACGAATATTCTCAAGCTGAATCGACTTGAGAATCAGCAGATATACCCTAAAAACGAGGTCTTTGACCTCGGTGAGCAGCTCTGCGAGTGCCTGCTTCAGTACGAGGGCGTGTGGGAGAAGAAGGAAATTGAGATTTCCACCGACATCGCCGAGGACGTACTCGTGTCGGCAGACTCCGAGCTACTCTCGCTCGTCTGGAACAACCTCTTTTCCAATGCCTTCAAGTTTACAAACGAGGGCGGCAAGGTGTCACTTGCACTCACGGCAGACGATAGATACGCTACCGTCAAGGTTACTGACACGGGCTGCGGAATGACGAGCGAGGTCGGCGAGCATATTTTCGAGAAATTCTATCAGGCAGACAGTTCCCGCGCTACGCAGGGCAACGGTCTTGGACTCGCGCTCGTCAAGCGCGTCGTCGATATTATAGACGGTGAGATAGGAGTTGAAAGCACCGTTGGCATCGGCACAACCTTTACCGTCAGAATCCGGAGGAATGAGAATGAATCTCAAAAGAATAGGTAAAGCACTCCTCTTTCCGCACACTGCAGCAATAATTATGCTCATACCCGTCGCGACCGTACTGCTTGTCTATTCAATGGTTTATCTCGGTACTGATTCGCTTATTGCAATATGCTCTTACGTGCTTGCGGCATACACGCTGACTGTTAGCTCTGTGAGAATTCCAAGCCTTATCCGCTTTATCAAGACGTTTAAGTCGGAGAATAAGTACGCAAGGCTATGGCTTGACGATGCGCATCTGCGTGTGAGCGTATCGCTTTACGGCTCGCTGATATGGAACACCGCTTATGCGATTTTCCAGCTTTGTCTTGGCATATATCACCGCACCTTCTGGTACTGCTCATTTGCGATTTATTACATCTTCCTTGCCGCGATGCGCTTCTTCCTTGCGCGGCGCTATACGACCACGCACAAGGCAGGTGAGAGAATGCGCGAGGAGCTTCTACGGTATCGCGCATCGGGTATAGTGCTGCTCACTATGAATTTCGCGCTATCGCTGATAGTATTCTTTATGATTTACTGGGGCAGGACCTTCGTTCACCACGAGATAACGACTATTACTATGGCGGCGTATACCTTCACCGCGTTTACCGTAGCGATAGTGAATATCGTCAGATACCGTAAATACAACAGTCCGATTTACTCCGCCTCAAAGGCGGTCAGTCTTGCCGCCGCGAGTGTTTCTATGCTCACGCTGACATCGACGATGCTTACCACCTTCGGTGACCCATCGACCAACGCAGGACAGCACAAAATAGCACTCGCTTTGGTTGGCGGCGCGGTATCGCTATGCATCATAATCATGGCAGTATATATGATAATTGAAAGTAACAAAAAACTAAAGGAAATGACAAATGGAAAACAAGAATGACAATAAAGGATTCTCCTTCACCTACTCGGCGCGCGAGCAGGAGGAAATAAGGAAAATCCGCGAGAAATATACCGAAAGCAGCGAGCAGGAGAGCAAGATGGAGCGCCTGCGCCGCCTTGACGCAAGCGTTGGTGCAAAGGCGCAGACGGTGTCGCTAATCCTCGGCGTAGCAGGTACGTTGATATTAGGCTGCGGAATGAGTCTCTGTATGAGCGAGCTTGGCGCATCTCTTCATCTCGACGAAAACATCTCGATGACGCTCGGCGTAATAATCGGAGTTTTCGGTGGTATTTTAGCAGGCTTTGCCTATCCTGCCTACGAGCTGACAGTCAAGCGCGAGCGTAAGAAAATCGCACCCGAAATTCTCCTTCTCACCGACGAATTGATGAAATTTTGACAACTGTTATTTGCATTGACCGCTGTTTTAAGCAAAAAACGGCGGGCCATCCGAAGCTAAAAACGATAAAATTCAACAGTGACTTGAAATGTTCATAAAATAGTGCTATAATAGAAAAAACACAAATGGGAGGTGAGTCTATGCAGGAATTGCTTTTAGGGCTTGGCACGGTGTGCCTTTACTACGTTGTGCTGGCGGCAGTCGCTATTTCGCTTCGCTTTTTGGTTAAGATACCCGACGAGCTTTTTCGCAAGCTTTTGCACTTTATTCTGATAGGCTCGTTCCCCGTATACCTTTTCGCCATTGACACATGGTGGATATCCGCGCTTTCAGCGCTTGTATTTGCGCTCGCGGTTTTCCCGATACTCCTTTGCTTAGAGAGATTGAAGACGTACTCCAAATTCGTCACCGAGCGCAAGAAGGGCGAGCTTAAAACAAGCCTGCTTATAGTCTTCTTTATGTTTGCCGTAGTGATTTCGGTTTCTGTCGGTTGGCTCGGCGACAAATACATAGCTCTTGCTGCTGTTCTTGCGTGGGGAATTGGCGACGCGTTTGCCGCCCTTATTGGCAAGCGCTTTGGAAAGCGCAAAATCAAGTTAAAATACACCGACGGCAAGAAAAGCTACGAAGGAACTCTCGCAATGATAATTTGCGCTTTTGTCAGCGTGCTGACCGTACTGCTTTGCAGAGGCGGAATTTCGCCTATCGGCTGCATCGTCACGGCGCTCGTCACGGCTTTGACTGCGGCGGCGGTTGAGCTTTATTCAAAAAACGGGCTTGACACCATCTTTTGCCCGCTTTCCTCGATGGGAGTGTTGATTCCTCTCGTCTATCTTTTCGGAGGTTCGCTATGAGTAACGAAAAATCAGGCACCAGAACTCTCCTGATGTCAGTAATTATGTCCGCGCCCGGTCCGCTTGTGGTCGGTCTCGGACTTCTCGTTGGCAGAAGCTCAACGCAGATTGCCGACTTCGTTCGCCGTAGCTCCGAGCTTCTTGCAATTATCGCCGCATTCGTGGTTTACAGAATTACTGTGCAGGACACCGACGGAGACCGCAGGAAAAAGCTCGAGCGCATATCGAATATATTCGTCGGCGCTATGATGTGCCTTGGCGGATCAATTATGCTCGCCCTCGCTTTCTTCTCCGAAAGCGGTGAGAAGGGCAACGTGATTCCCGGACTCTCGATAGCTCTGCTTGGTGTGGTGGCAAACACTATTTTCTGGGTGAAATACACCGCCCTCAACAAGAAAGAGCCAAACGCTATTTTAGCCGTTCAGGCAAGGCTCTATCGTGCGAAAAGTCTGGTTGACTCCTGTGTAACGCTAGCACTTCTCTCGGTAGCAATTTTCCCAGACACCGCATTTTCGTTCTACCTTGACCTTATCGGCTCGGTGATAGTCGCTGCTTATCTCGTCTGGTGCGGCGCGCAAACGATTTACGAGAGAATAAAGGAATAAAAAAACGAAATATAGAAAAACTCTTGATATATTGATAGAAGTGTGTTAAAATAAAATGTACGCAAAAGCCATTTAACTTATCAGGTCGCTTAAAGGCGGCGGAACGGAGAACACTATGTCTATTGAAAATTCCTACAAAATAAGGACAAAGGGAAAGCATCTCTTCTTGCGCGTAGTGAAGGGACACTTTATGAAGTCGAACGGTCATATGAATTATTATATTGACGTTACTATGCAGAAGTGCCGACTTTCCGAGGCTCGCGCGGTTGCGGAGGAGCTTGTTGCGCATTATAGCACCAGCACGATAGTCGACACTATTCTTTGCCTTGATGAGATGCAGGTTGTGGCTACCTGTATGGCGGAGAAGCTGACCAGCGCAGGATTTATGAATCTCAACTCCAATCAAACTATCTACATCCTTACGCCCGAGAAGATTTCGGCAGGACGCTTTATCTTCCGTGAGGATGCAATTCCTATGATTTCGGGCAAGAACGTGCTTATTCTCACCTCGTCGGTTGCGACTGGCAGAACCACCAGCGTGGCTATGGATGCCGTGAAGTATTACGGTGGAACGGTTTCTGGTCTTGCATCTATCTATTCTGCGGTTGACGAGTGCAACGGCATTCCCGTGCATTCGGCATTTGATGCCAATGACCTTGACGGTTACTACTGCGTTCCCGCGCACGAATGTCCTCTCTGCCAGCAGGGCAAGACGGTTGACGGCGTAGTAAACAGCTACGGATTCTCACGTGGCTAAATCAGAAAAAACAGCCCTTTCACAATGGGTGATGTTTTTAGCGGAGAATTTACAAACTCAGCAAAGTGCAAGCATCGCATTTGACTAGTCAAACGCATTATGGGCTAAGCCCAAACCCTTATAAC
>CAYXAC010000105.1:0-4982 GCA_964463025.1 uncultured Ruminococcus sp. | reverse complement strand
CTCCCCTGTGCTTAGGATAAATATTCGATTGTGTCGCAAATTCATTTTACCACATCTGTCGTTTTTTGTCAATGCTTTTATAAAAATCAGTTTTCAAGTAATAAAACATATTTTGTTATAGAAATTTTATCGTTAAAAAGGTATACTATAGTTAGGAGTACTATTTAAGTTTGACGGATACCACCGTACTAAAAACGTAATAAAACCCAAAGGATGATTTTTATGACCCTTTATGAGTTTTACGAAAAATATTTTTTTAGTCAATCTAAAAGATTATCCCAATATTGGAATAGACCTACAGATTTCAAAACTTTTGTTTTATATTTTCGTAGGTCTGATCGTTATCGCAATTGTAGTAAATTTACGACGCGCAACTATAAACTTGCTTATTATAAAACTACTGCAAGAAGAAATTTTAAGTAAGGAAAATGCAAAAACTCTTACCGAACTGGATATAAATAACCTCGGCACACGACTCCTGCTTTCGTGTAACTGTTGCCTTTCAAAAATTGTTTTAATAGCAGATAATGATTATACTGAAAAAGAGTCTAATAAAAAATCTCAAATTTTCAAAAGAAAGAAAATTAATTTTGATGAGGTAAGATTTTACCTTAACAACGAGTCGCTTGGAGATGCTCAAAAAATCGTTGATGTACCCACTCCGTCGGTTATCAACACTCTGCTTTTCTGCATACTGCTTTTCGGTATATACATTTGCATCGTATTGATTATTCCCGAGTTACTAACCTTTATAAATAACATTATCAATTAATAAAAAGTGCTATAATGTAAGTTTTAGTTTATATTATAGCACTTTTTATTGCTATTGAGAGGGTGAATTGCTTTTTATTTATATTTATTTTCTTTATTGAGGTTTTTGTTTTTTCTTGAATTTCACTTATTTTTTCAAGTCCCGAAAATCCGCTGCCGTCACACTTGAGAAGCGACTCACAGTACGCCCACCTTGCAGTAAAATCATCTTCGCGGGGCTCTGCTTTAATTGCTTCAAAAGCAGCAGCGTCACCTGTGATATTCAATCGAAAAAGATTTACGGGGATATTTTTTTCCTTTATATTTATATTATCAAAAAATCTTTTTTCTAGCCTTGCGGCACGATGCTCGTCAATCTCACTCTGTATATCGACGCCTAACTCATACTCATCAGATAGAGCAACTGCCACAGCACCGTCGGTGTGAGAGAGGCTTATGTAAATCTCATTTCCGTCAAGATAAGGCTTGCCATACTCGGGACGACAAAGCGTCAACCCCCTCTTTCCGTAAAGCTCACAGAGTGCAAAAAACAGGGTAGAGTAGGCGGCAAGACGCTCAAGTCTGACTTCATCGTTTTTGGTATTTTTGATATACTCAAAAACATTCTCGGGAATAAGAGTCAGGGGCTGCCACAAATCATGGCAGTCCCTTTTTTTCAGTTTTTCACTTAATATACGGAAATCCTCCGTATCAGCTATAACCGTGTAAATCATATATCCATTATTACGGGGAGTATCATAGGCTTACGCTTGGTTTCCTTGTAAATAAACTTCGCAAGATCGTCCCTGATAACGCCCTTTAAGTAGGTGCGGTCGCCGTATCTCTTCGACATAGCGCGCTCAAGCGAGCTTTCCGCAATACCGCGAGCCGTCTGCATAAGCTCTTCCGACTCCTTGACGTAAACGAAGCCGCGCGATACGATATCGGGACCCGAAACAATAAGCTGATCGTGCATATCAATAGTAGCAACAACAACCACAAGACCGTCCTCGGAAAGATGCTTTCGGTCACGCAGAACAACGCTGCCGATATCACCGATACCCGAGCCGTCGATAAGCACCTTGCCTGCGATTTCCGTACCTGCAAAGCGCGCTCCCTTCCTGTCAATTTCGAGCACCTTGCCTATCTCCGAAACGAAGATATTCTCCGCAGGAATTCCCATAAACTCGCCAATATCCTTATTGGCGTACAGATGCCTGTACTCACCGTGTATGGGCATAAGGTACTTGGGTTTCAAAAGCGCCATCATAAGCTTGATTTCCTCACGGCAGGCGTGCCCCGAAACGTGAACGTCCTCGGTCGAATCGTTCACAACCTTAACACCGTTCTTTATAAGCGCGTTGATAATCTTGCCAACGAGCTTCTCGTTGCCGGGAATTGCACTTGAGGAAAGAACAACAACGTCCTTCGGGCTGATTTTAACCTTATCGTGCTCGCTGAATGCGATTCTGTAAAGCGCAGACATCGGCTCGCCCTGGCTGCCGGTGGTAATAAGCGTTATTTCCTCGGGTCTGTATCTCTTGATGTCACATATGTCGATAAGTACACCGTCTGGCAGATCCATATATCCAAGCTCTGCGGCAGCACCGATAACGTTGATCATACTTCTGCCGAGCACCGCAACCTTTCTGCCGTGCTTATGGCTCGTGTTGATTATCTGCTGAACTCTGTGTACGTTTGAAGAAAACGTAGTGATAATGAGCCGTCTGTCATCATACTGCGCGAAAATTCGCTCAAGCGAAGAGCCGACCGTGCGCTCCGAGGCAGTAAAGCCGGGACGCTCTGCATTCGTTGACTCGCAAAGGAGCAGGGTAACACCGCTTTTACCTATCTCGCCAATTCTGGTCAGGTCCATTATTTTGCCGTCAATTGGCGAAACGTCGAGCTTGAAGTCGCCCGTATGGAATACCGTGCCCACAGGAGTTTTAAGCGAAATCGCGCAGGCATCGGCAATAGAGTGATTAACGTGTATGAACTCAGCTTTAAATACGCCGAGATTAATGACGTCACCCGCCTCGACCGTGTAAAGCTCGGGCTCAAAGGGCGGGGGATTTTCATCAAGCTTTCCCTCAATAATACCGAGAGAAAGACGTGTTCCGTAAATTGGAACGTTTATCTGCTGAAGCACGTAGGGAATAGCTCCGATATGGTCCTCGTGACCGTGTGTTATCAGAATACCGCGTATCTTATGAGCGTTTTTCACAAGATAGGAGATATCGGGTATAACGAGGTCAACACCGAGCATCTCGTCGTCGGGGAAGCCAAGACCTGCGTCAATTACGATAATATCGTCACCGTACTCGATAACCGTCATATTTTTACCGATTTCCTGAAGTCCGCCGAGCGACATAACGCGAAGCTTTGTGCCTACTGCTCCTCTCATTTTTTCATTTTTCATAATATATTTATCCAAATTAGCGTGTTATTTTCAAATTTAATGTGTTTTTTTTATACCGACAAAATTATCATCGAATAGACAATAATCGTCAGCGCTGATGAAATAAGCGCGCCAAGAAAGAAGGGAATGAGAAAATTTCTTTTTTCTCTTGCTCTTTCCCTTCCTATTCTTGACTCGTTGCCTTTAAGACTCTCCTTTATAATACGGTTTGCCTCAAAGACCATATCGCTTTGCTCTATGTCAGCAACCTCGCCCTCACGACTCATTACGAAATAAGCCTCGTCAAAGAGATGACTGCCGGTATTCTTTAAGAAAATTACTTTTTTTTGATACCCTCTCACCGAAAATCTCCGTCTTCTAATTTATGTAAGAATTCTAACCATAATGAATATTTATATTCACTTATCAAAATAAGATGTTCGGTTTTCAGGGATTTTATAAACTACCGTTTACTTTTTAATTATCTTCTTCTGAAAAGATTGCCGAAGAAGCCGCCCTTCTTTGCGGATTCCTCTGCAGCAGGTTCTGCAGGCTCTTCTACTACGGGTGCAGGTGCGGGCTCTGCCACAGGAGCAGGAGCTACTGGTGCCTCTGCTACGGGTGCGGGCGCAGGTGCTGCCTCTACTGCAGGCTTAGTAATGCTGATAGCTGCAGTCTTGAGTTCGGGAACGTAACTTACTTCAGGAGCAGCCTCTACCTTGGGTGCAAGTGCTACAGGTGCTGGCGTTGCTACAGGTGCTGGTGCGGGCGCAGGTACTGCCTTAGGTGCAGGAGCCGCCTTGGGAGCTGTCTTGGGAGTAGGAATCTTGATTTCCTTCTCTACGCTCTCCTTAATCTTATTCTGTGCGTCCTTGGAGATTCTCTTTCTCTTTTTCTTTTCAGGAACGGGAATGTCGTAGCTGTCGTCAAGAAGCTCGTCGATGGAAATGGTGAAGAGAAGCTTCATTTCGAGAAGCTTGGGTACTTCGGGATAGGACTGGCCACATTCCCACTTGTAGACTGCCTGTCTTGAAACGCCAACTGCGCTTGCAAACTCATCCTGAGTAAGACCCTTCGACTTTCTGAGTATAACGAGTTTTTCCTTGAATGTCATGGTAAATCCTCCTTACCGCCATAGAAGGCGGATTTTTATTTTATATTTTTTATTATTTAATCAATTAAATCAAAAGTTTTCTTCCGTTTCGGGAGAATCTACCTCTGTCGGATCGTCGGCATTTTCTACCGCTTCAACCTTATCAGCGGGTGAGTTCTCAATTTCCTTTTCCACCGCCTCGCTCTGCTTCTCAATCTCCTCGTCGCGCTCAATGCGTGCAACGTTGTTGATGCAGGAGCCCTCTGCGAGTCTCATAAGGATAACGCCGCTTGCCGTTCTCGAGTAAACGTTAATGCCCGAAACGCTGGTTCTGATAATCGTACCCTCGTTGGTAATAAGCATTATATCGTCGTCCTCGGAAACTGTTATAATAGATGCAAGCTTACCCGTCTTATCACTGATGTGGTGACAGGTTACACCCTTACCGCCGCGGTGCTTCATCTCTCTAAAGTCGGAGAAGAGCGTTCTCTTACCCATACCGTTCTCGGTGATGGTGAGCAGCGACTTCTCGTCATCAACCACGCAGACGCCAACGACAGTGTCGTCGCCCGAAAGAGTGATACCCTTAACGCCTCTTGCCGTACGTCCCATAGAACGAACGTTGTTCTCGTCAAATCTTACTGCAAGACCGTCACGGGTCGCAAGAATAAGCGATTCGTCACCCTTAGTGTGTCTTACGAAGATCAGCTCATCGCCAACGTCAAGATTGATAGCAATCGT
>CAYXAC010000104.1:0-4995 GCA_964463025.1 uncultured Ruminococcus sp. | reverse complement strand
TCGCGACCGCGAGCGACTCATCATTCAGGGCGAGGCAGTAATGGTTATGAAGGATCTATAAGGAGGATCTATAAGGAGGATTTATGAAAAAGTACATAGTTACCTACACCAAAGATTACGGAATCACCTATGAATGTCAAGAGGTTGATAGTGAGTCGTACACGGTTGCATACGTAAGCGTCGATATGACTCTCCCTGCTTATGCCTCCATTACCAGCGTTACTCAGGTTAATTTGCACAACCTTTGCGATATCCGTTCAAGCTAAAGCGCGTATATACGGCTGAGCAAAACTATATTTATTTCACAAAAACTCGGAGCACCGCTTGGTGCGCCGAGTTTTTTTCGGTGACGTGAGTCAAGTGTAGACATCATTTACATTTTTACACTAGACAAGCGCAGAAAAATATGGTATAATATTATAATAACACCTTAAAGACATGTGTTTAAAAATATAACTTTTCAAAGAAAAGATGCTTAACTCGGAGGAAAAAATGAGATATGACGTTATAATTATCGGTGCGGGACCAGGCGGAATTTTTGCCGCTTACGAGCTACTGGAGCAGCGCGCCGATTTGAAGATAGCGGTGTTCGAGGCGGGCCACGAGCTTGCGAAGAGGCACTGCCCTATCGACGGAGATAAGATTAAAACCTGCATCGGCTGCAAGAGTTGCTCAATTATGAACGGCTTCGGCGGTGCGGGAGCGTTCTCCGACGGTAAATACAATATTACCAACAATTTTGGCGGTACGCTGTATCAGTACATAGGCAAGCAGCAGGCGCTCGACCTGATGCACTACGTTGATAATATAAATCTTCGCTACGGTGGCGAGGGCACGAAGCTCTATTCTACCGCAGGCTCGAAGTTCAAGACACTTTGCATTCAGCACGACCTGCATCTGCTCGATGCTTCGGTGCGCCATCTTGGAACTGATATCAACTACGTTGTGCTTGAGAATCTCTACGAGCATCTTTCGGACAAGGTTGAATTCTTCTTCAACTCGCCCGTTGAGTCGGTCAAGTGCATTGACGGCGGCTATGCGATAGTCGCAAGGGACGGTGAGTACACCTGTCGTGAATGCATCATTTCCGTCGGCAGAAGTGGCAGCAAATGGATGGAAAAGGTGTGCAGTGAGCTAGATATTCCCACCAAGTCCAACAGAGTTGACATCGGTGTTCGCGTTGAGCTTCCTGCAAGCGTGTTTGCTCATATGACCGACGAGCTTTATGAGAGCAAAATACTTTACCGCACCGAGAAATACGGTGACAAGGTGCGTACCTTCTGTATGAATCCGCGCGGTGCTGTTGTAAGCGAGAACACCAACGGCATCGTTACCGTCAACGGTCACAGCTACGAAAGCCCCGAGAAGCAGACCGAGAATACCAACTTTGCGCTTCTCGTTGCAAAGCACTTCTCCGAGCCCTTCAAGGATTCTAACGGCTATGGCGAGAGCATCGCAAGGCTCAGCAATATGCTTGGCGGTGGTGTTATCGTGCAGAGATTCGGCGACCTCATTCGCGGTAAACGCTCTACTCCCGAGAGAATTGAGGAGGCGTTCATCACTCCTACGCTCAATGCGACTCCCGGTGACCTTAGTCTCGTTCTCCCCAAGAGAATTCTCGACGGCATTATCGAGATGCTCTATGCGCTCGACAAGGTTGCTCCCGGTACTACGAACGACGATACCCTGCTCTACGGAGTTGAGGTAAAGTTCTACAATATGGAGGTTGAGGTTGATGAGAACCTCGAGTCAAGGCACAAGGGACTTTACATTATCGGTGACGGTAGCGGTATCACGCATTCACTCTCTCACGCTTCAGCTAGCGGCGTTTACGTTGCAAGAAAAATTGCTAATTCATAAAACAAAAAGCAGGCGATTTCGCCTGCTTTTTTCTAACTTTTATTTACTTTTTGTCAGCTTTTCAACCAATTTTTCATCAGTTCTGCTGACAAGAAGCGGGGTGATCGAGATATAATTCTCAATCATAGCGTCAATATCGAAGCTCGTATCATAAGCCTCGGTCTGCGCCTGCTCTCCCTCTTGGATATATATATCACCCTCAGTGTTGACGAATCTATCGGTAAAGAAGATTCCGCCCTGACGGGTGATTTTTATTCCCTTGCTATCGTGCGGAATATTTACGTTGTACCAGCTACCGTGAGTGAAAAGACCGTTCTTCTCGATATAATCGAACAGCTCGGGAAGCTGCTCGGCTACCGCCTCGTAATGCGCAGGTTCTGCAGAAAGGGCTATGCCCTTGACACCAAGGCGCGCTGCCTCAAAAATTGCAGAAACCGTACCCGAATAAACGATATCTGAGCCGAGATTATAGCCTCGGTTAATGCCCGAAATAACGAGGTCGTACTTCTCCTTTAAGCCGAGCGCACCGAATCTGACGCAATCGGCGGGGGTGGAATCAAGCGAGTATGCCTCAACGTCGGGGGCAATCATAACCTTCTTGATCTCTATCGGGTGTATGAAATCTATTGCGTGGCTCATACCGCTCTGCTCTACCTTGGGTGCTATGACTGTGACCTCGCCAAAACGACTTGCAAAGCGCGCAAGCGCGGGAAGCACGGGAGAGCCAATGCCATCGTCATTAGTTATTAGAATTCTCATAGCCAGCCCTCGTTTTCGCTCTTGTATTTGCCGAGGAGCTCGTCTGCCTCCTTGATGAGCTGACGCATTTCCTTCGTGCTATGCACCGTCGCGCCGCTTGCGCAGGCGTGACCGCCTCCGCCGTATTTCTCGGCAAGCTTGTTGATAGTCACAAATCGCGAGCGAAGTCTGACGCGAATTCCGTCGTCTGTTTCGATAAATGCGAGCCATACAAGACTGCCCTTAATGGAATCGAGGTAGGAAACCGACGCCGACGCGTCCTCAAGCGAGAGGTTAAAGCGCTTCTGCATAGCACGGTTGACATAGATATACGCCACACCGTTCTCGGTTATCTGCATTTTCTTGTATACGTGAGCCTCGAACTTGAAGTTTTTGAACTCCTTCATATATAGATTTGAGAAAAGCCTTTCGGTGTCAATACCGACGTCAAGAAGCACACCCGCAAGGCGCATAGTGTCACCCGAAACCGAGCTGAAGCGAAATCTGCCCGAATCGGTGACCATACCTGCGTAAATGTAGGTAGCCGCCTCAGAGTCGATTTTGAGCTCGCTCTTAAATGCATCGTAGAATGCGGCAATCATCTCGCAAGCAGAGGAGCGCTCCTCCTCAACCCACTCGTATGCACCGTAGGACTGCACGGGAATGTGATGGTCTATCTTGATTACCTCTTTGCAGAGCGAGAACTTCTGATTGGAAATTCTCTCGGCAGTAGCCGTGTCAATAACAATACCCAGAGCATCGGCATAAAGCTCATCCGCAATAGGACCGTCCTCGTCACCTAGGAACTTTACGTACTCGGCATAATCCGAATTGCAAAGATATATCTCCTTCTCGGGATAAGTAAGCTCAAGAATCCTTTTAAGTCCCTTGGTTGAGCCAACTGCATCGCCATCGGGGCGCTTGTGACGGAATATGAGTATTCGGTTATATTCCTTGATTTTGTTAAGTATAGTTGTCATTTGGTCAAGATTCATCAGTTTTCCTCCGAAAGTGCGTTAAGATCATCGAGGAGTCGCATCGCTTCTTCCCTGTCTTTCAGGGTTGCTCCGCTTGCCTTCTGGTGACCGCCGCCGCCATATTTTACGGCAATGGGATTTATATTATATTTGCTAGAGCGAATCTCACAGAGTACGCCTTCCTCGGTTTCGGTAAAGTTAACCCAGGAATCGATACCCTTGATCTCCGCCATAGTGCCGACCATGCCGCGAGAGATAGTGAAATTATCAGCGCCCGTTTCCCTCGCCTCGTCGAGTGTAGTGTAAATGTACGCCGTGCGATAGGGAGTGGTCTGTATTTTCAAGGTGAATTTCGCGCGAAGCTGAATGCTTGACAGCTCGTCAGAATAAAGATTGCGGTAGATGTCCGTAGTGTCAAACTTACGTTCCATAAGGAAGGCGGCAAGACGGAAGGTCTGTGCGCTGGTCGAATCATAGCGGAATCTGCCCGAATCGGTTATCATACCCGTGTAGAGTGCTTTTGCGCCGGCAGGCGAAAGCGTGAGTCCCGACTCCATAGCAAGTGCCGTAATTTCGCCGCAGCAGCTCTCAAACGAGGTGTCGATAACCTCCTCATCTGTGAATTTTTCAACAAATAAATGGTGGTCAATGCGCGCCGTAGCAGCCGCGAGAGAATACCTGTCGTCACACACCAGCCCGGGAGCACCCGAGTCGAGAATTATCGAGAGCGCACCAGAGAAATCCTCATCAGAAAGCGTGTCCATAGGTCGCTCTGCCATAAATGCGTAGCGAGGTGTCATATCACCAACCGTGTAGACCTGCTTTTCGGGATAGGAATCCTTTATTATATGATAAAGTCCTATCTGACTGCCAAGCGCGTCACCGTCGGGATTCTTGTGACGGTGAATGATGATGCGGTCATACTTCTCTATTAGTTTAACGATATTTTCAAACATTAGTATTTTTCCTTTCAAAATGCCACGAAAGTGAAGCTTAGTTTACAAATTCGCCTTTTTCTGCTCGCGAATTCGCTTTTGCCAGCATTTATGGCACATTGCGACGTAGAGGTCGTTGCCGCCAAGAAGAAGCTGATCACCCGTTGTAACCACATTCATATTCGAGTCCAGACGAGCGTTGATAATAGCCTTTGAGCCGCAGGAGCAAATGGTCTTTATCTCAGCTATCGAGTCGGCAAGCTCAAAGAGTCTGCGGCTACCCGTGAAGAGATGACCGAGGAAGTCGGCACGAAGTCCGAAGCAAAGCACGGGAATGTTGCAATCGTCAACAATTCTGCGCAGAGCGTCAACGTGAGCCTCAGTCAAGAACTGACACTCATCTGCGATAATTACGTCACAGTCGGAATGCTGCTCGGTGAAAATCTCGAAAATATCGTCATCCGCACTAACCGTATCGCAGGTAG
>CAYXAC010000103.1:0-5149 GCA_964463025.1 uncultured Ruminococcus sp. | reverse complement strand
GCCCTCGCGGCTGTCAGATGAAAATAACGCTCGCTGACGACGGCAAGGTCGAGTCGGTTGAGGGTAATTTCTGCAAGCGCGGCGTGACCTACGCAAATGACGAGTGCACCAACCCGAGAAGAACGGTGACCTCGACCGTCGTATGCAAATCGGGCGGAGTCACGGCTGTAAAGACCGAAAAAGCAATTCCAAAGGAGCTTGTTTTTGAGGTTATGAAAAAGATAAATTCGGTAGTCGCTCCTGATAACGTAACGGTGGGTGACGTGGTAATTGAGAACGTCTGTGACACAGGCGTCAACGTCGTTGTAACAAGCAACGGTCCTGCAAAATGAAGGTAAAAGCAGCTTCTGTCAAATTCGCGCTGTCAATGCTGATTTTCGGCACTATTGGCGTTGTGGTAAAATATTGCGCTCTGCCGTCGGGCTTTGTTGCGACGGTCAGAGGTTTCGTCGGTGCGCTCGTGATGCTTCTCGCCTTGCTTATGCTAAAGAAAAAGCCCGACAAGGAGGGGATAAGGTCAAACCTCGTCTTGCTGCTTGTTTCGGGCGTGTTTATCGGAGTCAACTGGATACTTCTTTTTGAAGCATACAGATACACCACCGTTGCCACCGCTACACTCTGCTACTATATGGCGCCCGTGTTCGCGGTGATAGCCTCGCCCATCTTCCTTCGCGCAAGGGTTGGCGTCGGCGGTTGGCTCTGCGTTGGGGCGGCGTTTCTTGGAATGATATTCGTGTCTGAGCCGTGGAGTATAGGTATCGGTGGCGGAGATGCTGTCGGTGTCGCCTTTGCGCTTGGCGCCGCATTGCTTTATGCCTCGGTGAATATTATTAACAAAAAAATAAAGGAAATCTCGCCCTACGATACGACGGTCGTTCAGCTTTTTGCGGCGGCTTTCGTGGTTATGTTTTACACAATCGTCTGCGAGAATGTGAGCCCTGATATGCTTGGAGTAAAGGAAATAATTCTTCTTTTAGTCCTCGGCGTTGTACATACGGGAATTGCGTACGCACTATTTTTCGGTTCGGTCAAGTCGCTTCCAACCGAGGCGGTTGCCGTGATGAGCTATATTGACCCTATAGCAGCAGTTATTCTATCCGCACTGTTTCTCGCAGAGCCGATGAGCGCGTGGGGCGTTATAGGTGCTGTGCTTATTATCTCGGCAACGCTTATATTCGAGCTTTTGCCTATCATAAAGACTAAAATTAAATCCCAACAAGGTGATTAGTATGAAAATATCAGAAATACTTTCGAGAGATCAGCTTTCGCTTTCCTTCGAGGTTTTCCCACCAAAAACCGATGCCTCGTTTGAAAGCATCAAGGAGGCGACCGAGGAAATTGCCGCGCTTCGTCCCTCGTTTATGAGTGTGACCTACGGTGCGGGCGGCGGTACGAGCCGCTATACTCTTGACATAGCTAGAAATATAAAGGAAAAATACGGCGTTCCAACTCTGGCACATCTCACCTGTGTGTCCTCGTCAAGAGCCACCGTGCGTGAAAGGATTGAGGCTATCAAGGCTGCGGGAATTCAGAATGTTATGGCGCTGCGCGGTGATATCCCCGCGCATCTTGCTGATGCCGATCGCTCGGAGTGGGACTATCGCCACGCGATAGAGCTTGTCAGAGAGCTTCGCGAGTCGGGCGCTGACTTCTGTATAGGCGGTGCCTGTTATCCCGAAATTCACCCCGAGAGCGTAAATCAGAAAAAGGACCTCAAATATCTTAAAGAAAAGGTTGACGCAGGCTGCAACTTCCTCACGACGCAGATGTTCTTTGACAACAACCTGCTTTATAACTTCCTCTACAAAGCACGTGAGGCGGGCATAACCGTACCCGTAGTGCCGGGTGTAATGCCGATAACGAATGCGAACCAGATTGAGAGAGCAATTAAGCTCTCGGGCTCGTTTATCCCACAGCGCTTTAAGTCACTTGTTGATAAGTTCGGCTCGTCGCCCGCAGCTATGAAGCAGGCGGGAATTGCATATGCAACCGACCAGATAATCGACCTATTTGCCAACGGCATTACGGGCGTTCACGTTTATTCTATGAATAAGCCTGATGTTGCTATGGCAATACAAAAAAATCTCTCAAATATTATTAAAAATGGATAGTATAGTTTACATAATGAGCTTTAATGCACCGCCAATAGACAGAAAAGAGGTGCTTAGATACGCAGGCGCAGCAGGCGAAAATGCGGAAATCTCGGCACTTCTTGACGAGTGTATTGCCGAGATTGAGGACAGACTCTGCTACAAGGTGTGCCATCGAGAATTTGCGGCTCACTCCTGCGATGGAGAGGTAGACCTCGACTTCTGCAAGGTGAAATCAAGAGCACTGTGTAAGAATCTTTTGGGTTGTGACCGAATCATTCTTTTTGCCGCGACCATTGGTGTTGAAATTGACCGACTCATAGCGCGTGCAGCCGCGTTGTCTGCCACAAAGGCAACGATGCTTCAGGCACTTGGCTCGGAGAGAGTCGAGGCGCTTTGCGATGCCTTTAACGATATGATAAAAAACGAGGCGAACGCTCGCGGCTATATAGCTCGCCCGAGAGTTAGCGCAGGCTACGGTGATATTCCACTGGCGATGCAAAGAGATATTTTTGCCGCCCTCGACTGCACGAGAAAAATCGGAATCACGCTCGGTGAGAGCCTTTTGATGTCACCCTCAAAATCGGTCACGGCTATTATCGGACTTCAGGAGAAGATATGAAAATTACCGAATACTTAAAGGAAAACAGAATATATCTTGACGGTGGCACAGGTACGCTTCTTCAGGCGGCAGGTCTTGCCGTCGGTGAGCTTCCCGAGAGATGGAATCTCTCGCATTCCGAGGTTCTGCGCACTATCCACAAGGACTATTACGATGCGGGCAGTAACGTTGTCAGCGCGAATACCTTTGGTGCGAATATACTCAAATTTTCGGACTCCGAGCTTGAGGATATCGTGCGCGAGGCGATAGGCCACGTTAAGTATGCGCGCGAAGCGAGTAGCGGTAAGCAGGAGAAGTGGGTAGCACTCGACATTGGCCCGACAGGCAGAATGCTGAAGCCGATTGGCGACCTTGACTTTGAGGACGCTGTTGAGATATTTGCAAAAACGGTAAGGCTCGGTGTGAAATACGGAGCCGACCTTTTCTTCATACAGACGATGAACGACAGCCTTGAAACCAAGGCGGCACTCCTCGCGGTCAAAGAGAACTCGGATTTGCCCGTGTTCGTGGGCAACGCCTATGGTCAAGACGGCAAGCTGATGACGGGTGCCGATGCGGCTGCTATGGTTGCAATGCTCGAGGGTATGGGTGCTGACGCGATAGGCGTCAACTGCTCGCTCGGCCCTGCGGCTCTCTCCGGCGTTATAGAAAAATATCTTGAATATTCCTCGCTCCCCGTGATTCTCAAGGCGAACGCAGGCCTACCGAGAATTGAGAACGGCAAAACGGTATACGATCTCTCGGCAGAGGATTTTGCTCGCGATTCTGCGCTTCTTGTCGAAAAGGGCGTGCTCATAGTTGGTGGCTGCTGCGGCACGACCCCGGAATATATCGCGGCACTCGTTCGCGCAACCAATGGTACGCCTATAAAGGCTAGCGAAAAGAAAAATCACACTCTTGTTTCCTCGTACACACACGCGGTCTGCTTTGACTCACCCGTGCTTATCGGCGAGAGGATAAATCCTACCGGCAAGCCTCGCTTCAAGGAAGCGCTTCGCATAGGTGACATTGACTATATTCTGCGTGAGGGAATTGCCGAGGCAGAGAAGGGTGCGCATATTCTTGACGTCAACGTCGGACTCCCCGAGATAGACGAGGCGGAAATGCTCTCTCGTGCAGTGCTTGCATTACAGTCGGTGGTCGACCTACCCTTGCAGATAGATACCTCTGACATCGTGGCTATGGAACGCGCGCTTCGTTCATACAACGGCAAGGCTATGATAAACTCGGTAAACTGCAAGCGAGAGAGTATGGACAAGGTATTTCCGCTTGTCAAGAAGTACGGCGGTCTTGTCGTCGCGCTCACGCTTGACGAGGGCGGAATTCCCGAAAAAGCCGAGGATAGACTCAAAATCGCAAGAAAAATTCTCACCGAGGCAGAGAAATACGGCATAGATAAAAAGGATATAATCTTCGACCCACTTGCTATGGCGGTTAGCGCCGACGCTAATGCGGCAAACGAAACGCTTCGTGCGGTAAAGCTTATTGGCGAAGAGCTCGGCTGTCACACCTTGCTCGGTGTTTCCAACGTGTCATTCGGACTTCCCGAGAGAGAAATTATCAATTCGTCGTTCTTTACGCTTGCTCTCGGAGCAGGTCTTTCAGCGGCTATAATGAATCCTTATTCCGAGGGAATAATGCGTGCATATCACGCATATCTTGCGCTCTCGGGAAATGACAAAAACTTCGAGGGCTATATAGGTTATACCGCTTCTTGCAGCGAGAAACCTAAGGAAAAGACCAAAAATAATAACTTAACTTTGCAAAATGCAATAATTAAAGGTCTTTGTGATGAGGCAGCGGCTAAAACCCGAGAGATGCTAAAAGTGGCAGAGCCGCTTGATATCGTCAAGGGTGAGATAATCCCCGCGCTCGACGTAGTGGGCGCAGGTTTTGAAAAAAAGACGGTCTATCTCCCCGGTCTTTTGATGAGTGCCGAGGCGGCAGGTGCGGCGTTCGAGGTGATAAAGAGTGCTATGCCTCTAGACAAGAGTCCGAGTCGCGCGAGAATAGTTCTCGCCACCGTCAAGGGCGATATTCACGATATCGGCAAGAACATAGTCAAGCTGATTCTTGAGAATTATGGTTTTGCCGTAACCGACCTCGGTAAAGACGTCGCACCCGAGGCGATAGTCGAGGTAGCAATAAGACTTGATGCAAAATTCGTCGGACTCAGTGCGCTTATGACCACCACCGTACCTGCAATGGAGGAAACGATAGTCTTACTCCGCAAGTCCTGTCCCGAGTGCAAAATCATAGTCGGCGGTGCGGTGCTTACCGAGGATTACGCTCTCAAAATCGGCGCAGATAAATACGCTGCCGATGCTATGGATGCGGTGAGATATCTCGAGTCGTTTGAATAAAAAAGAGAGAACAATACGGAATAAATCGTATCGTTCTCTTTTTGTGTTAACAATAAACCCCCGGTTGTACCGGG
>CAYXAC010000102.1:0-5169 GCA_964463025.1 uncultured Ruminococcus sp. | reverse complement strand
GTTTGCGAATTAGTTAAATGAAGGGATCCAAAAACGGACACCTAGAAAGGAGAAATTGCTATGAAAAAGACGTTATTAGTACTTACACTTATGATCGCATTGATCGCTACTTGTCTTGTCGGTTGTTCATTCTTACCGAACGACTCCGGCGCAGGCATTGAGAACGAGAACGCGAGTGCAGCTGTTGCAATATTTACGCTTGACGTAAATCCCGGCGTTCGAGTTTATGTAAAAGCAGATGATACCGTAATTGCGGTAGAGGCTACCAACGAGGATGGCGAAAGCGTTGTGGTGGAGCTTGATCTCGAGGGCGAGAATTACGAGGCTGTTGTAGAAGAAATTATCGACAAGATGGAGGAAAAGGGCTTCATCAACGGTGATGAGAGTTCGGTTCTTATTTCTGTCGAAAAGAAGGTTAGAGATATTTCCGAAAAGCTTAACGAGAAGATAGAAAAGACCTTCGAAAAGCACGGCAAGAAAGTTGCCGTTATCGAGCAGGAGCTTGACAAGCTTGATGAAGAAATGAAAAAAGCGATCAGCGATATTGCAAACAAGCATCACATCTCCGAGGGTAAGGCTTACTTGATTGACAAAATCAGAGAAGAATTCCCCGAACTTTCCGAGGAGGATCTTGCAAATCTCAACGTAGACGACCTCAATATGATTCTTGAGGAAGTATCCGAGGATATCAAATGCGAATTTAAGAAGATTGACAAGCCGTCTCACAAGGATTATATTGGCAGAGAGCAGGCTCTTGCAGTCGCACTTGAGAGCCTTGAGATTACCGAAGAAGACGTAACGAGTTCCAGAGTTCAAGTGACCAATCGCGAGCGAAAGATGCTTTATATGGTTGAGTTCGTATATGGAGAGCTTGCATACAAGATTATCGTTGATGCAGAAAGCGGAGAAATTCTTGAGACCGAAAGCAAGGAATTCGTTGAGTTTGATGCAGAGGGCATTATCGGTGATTTTTGCGGTAAGTACAACATTACTCCTGACGATATAAAAGATTTTATCAAGGATCACCATTTCGGTGGACACGGCTATGGAGATATTCACGGAGATAACGATGCCGAGGAATCGATGGATAAGCCTCTGTCCAAGGGCGAGATTCTAGGGGGTATTCTTGCAGAGCTGGAAATTCTTGAGGAATCTCTGAAAGAGACCGACGTTAAAATCCACGAGACTGAAATCGGAACGGTTTACGAGGTAACCGTAAAGAGCGTTTCCGGCGACGTTTACAGATTCGTTGTTGAGGCTTACAGCGGAATGATTATTAAGGCGGAACTGAACGGAACCGTGATAGAAATTTATACAGAAGAATAAATTGATTTTTGCACTGGCTGCCTCGAATCTCGGATTTGGGGCAGCTGTTTTTATAAATCGTGCGATAAAACGGTGTTTTTGTTGATTAGTTATATGGAAAAGATAATTACATAAAGGATGCTTACAACTTTATGCTGATAATAACGATGATAGCAGAAGGACAGATTTTCTCCCGTGATGAGCTGGTAGAAGCGTTGATAGAACGAATGTCCTTCGGTGATATGTCCGCGGTGGGAGAGCTGTATGAGCTGATAGAACCCGACGTTTTTGCATATGCATTATCCAAAACCGCAAACAAGGCTGATGCGGAGGACATAGTTCAGGATACCTTTGTTCATGTTTGGAAAAACGCTGCACAATACAAGCCGATGGGCAAGCCTCTTGCGTGGATCTTTACCATTGAAATAAATTTGATACGCCGACAGTTTAATAATAATAAAAAAATTATACAGTACGACGAGTCGATAGATGCTGAGAGTCACGATGAAAATTTTGCCGAAAGTTTTATAAATAACGAGCTTCTTCGCCAAATTCTCAAGACTCTGAGTGAGGAAGAACGCGAGATTATCTCTTTACATATAGTTTCGGGACTCAAGCACAGAGAGATTGCAAAGCTTTTGAATAAACCTCTCTCTACCGTGCTTTCAAGGTATAACCGTGCTATAAAGAAGCTGCAAATGCAAATAAGTGATAAGGAGGGGTGTAAGTGAAAAAAAGATGCTTGAAAAAGATAATATCCGAGGCATACAGGTCTGAAGCACCGGATTTGCGCGCGAAAGTTATCGCAGCCTGCGAAATCGAATCGCAAGAGCCACGAATAGAGCCTGCGCCAAAATCCGACTGCCACCCTGAGATACGATTTAACCCGAATATTGTATTCAGACGTGCTGCCGCCGTGACAATCTGCCTTATCCTCTTTGTATCAGGACTTTCGTTAGGAACGTTTATACAGAAGAATGATGAAAATATCGTAACACCGACAACTACCGAGACGGTTATTTATATTGACGTCAATCCCAGCGTTGAGCTGAGAATGGATAGCGACAATAGGATAATTGATGTTATAGCGGGAAACGAGGATGCAAAAATTGTCCTTGCGGGGATGGAGCTTGGGGGAATAGACGTTAATACAGCGCTGAAAGCGATTATTGGTTCAATGTACGTAAACGGATATCTTACCGAAGCGTCGAATTCAATTCTCGTTAGTATTAACTCCAAGGATAATAAGGTTGCAGGCTCGTTTTTGCAGGGTATAACCGAAAAAATCAACTCGGTGTTCGAAAACTCGCAAATGGAATGTGCTATAATCGCACAATGTGTGACGGTTGACGAAATATTGATTGACAGTGCGGCAAAATACGGTGTTTCGGTCGGAAAAATGCATTTCTTGAACAAAATAACAAACAGCTTCAAGGGAATTTCCGAGGATACGCTGAATATAATGTCACTCCTATCGATCAACGATCTCAATCTCATTTATTCGCAAAGACATAATGCCGACACCGAAAATTCCGATGAAATTATCTACGGAGATGCGAAAATCGGTATAACGTCTGATGAGGCGCTTAATAACATTCTGACACAGATCGGAAAAACCAAGGATGATATTTCAAAATTCCGCGTATTTCTGCGCCCTTCGAGGAGTGGAAACGCCAGTCTGGCGTATTCCGTTAACATAAAGCTTAATAACGATTCAACCATATATAGATATGAGGTTGATTGTCAAAGCGGTGAGGTGCATGAAATACTTACGTTTGCTACCCTTACCAGCAACGGTGTGGTATACAAGGACGTATTGTTCTGTATAGGAAGCATTACGGATGATTACCGCTAAATGATATTTCTGCGGCATAAAGAAACAGACCGTCGTGAAAAAACACGACGGTCTGAATTTATATTATTTGTTCGACAAGTCTTTTATATTCCTCGTATCCGTAAAGCAGATTCATAGCTTCCAGCAGGGCGTTTGGCGTCATATCGTCGGGGAGATTACATAGCTCGCAGAGCGTGCGTCTGCGCTCCGAGGAATTTGGCGCTCCTGTTAATTTATCCTCAAAAAAGTCAACTTTAGTTATCATTTTGCCCTCTTTTTGCGGTTTTGAGTCGCTTTCAAAGGGAGCGAGCAGGCGGAGAAGCACGTCCTTCTCCATTCCCTCAACACCGAGATTGCCGCTTGCAGACGGCTTTCTTTTTCTCGATTCCTTACCCTCGATTTTCGGTATATAAAGGTTGTGTATTTTATCACTCGCGAGTATTCCCGCGAGGAATTTGCGTATCTGCTTACCGCCGCCGTCGGAGTCGGTCAGGACTATCACACCGTTTTCTCCAATTCTGCGGATAAGCGCCTGTTTTTCCTTATTGTTGAATATCGAAAAGCCGCCCGTTGTGATTATCGTTGCATCAACGAAGCCCGAGAGAGTGCTTTTGTCGTAGCGTCCCTCGACTATTATGGGCAGAGAAATTTTAATTTTTTCCACTGATTTTCTCCTTATGTGCACATAGGTCGGAAAGCGGACAATTCTCGCACATCGGTGAGCGTGCCGTGCAGGTTTCTCTGCCGAAAAGGACTATTCGGTGGCAAAAATCGCTGCCCTCGCGCATATCAATAAGCTCGCGCAGAATTTTCTCAATTTTGGTCGGGTCTTTTTCCTTTTCGGGATACATTCCAAGCCTGCCGCAGATTCTGATACAATGCGTGTCGCAGACGATTGCCTCCTTGCCGAAAATGTCACCGAGCAGAAGATTTGCTATCTTCCTGCCAACGCCGGGGAAGAGAAGCAATTCGTCCATCGTATTGGGAAGCACGCCACCAAAGTCACGCACAAGAATTTCCGACGCCGCCTTGATGTTATCGGCTTTCATTCGGTAAAGACCGCAGGGCTTGACAATCTCCTCGATTTCACGGATATCGCCCTTTGCCATAGCCTCGGCAGTAGGGAAGCGCGCGAACAACTCCTCGCACACGATATTCACTCGTGCATCGGTGCATTGTGCCGATAGCCTACCCATTACGAGCAGTCTCCAAGGGTCACCGCCGTAGTGCAGAGCGCACTCCGCTTCGGGATATATTTCCTTTAGCCTTTCCACAATTTCAGAAAGGCGCTTTTTCTTTTCCGCGTTAGTCATTTGTCGCCTCGTTTATTAACTTTTTGGTCAGTGCAACCGAGAGTCCGACTACGGTATCGTAGTCGCCGTCGTATTTCTCAACGAACTTTCCACCGCCGCTTTGTATTCCGTATGCGCCTGCCTTGTCCATAGGGTCACCGCTTTTTACGTAGTCGATTATTTCCTCTCGGCTCATTTCCCTGAAATACACTGCCGTTGTCGCAACTCCGCTATAGCATTTACCCTTGTAATGCACCGCAACGCCGGTATGCACGTTGTGCGCCTTGCCCGAGAGGCTGGTGAGCATAGCCACCGCGTCTGCCTCGTCGACAGGCTTGCCAAGCGGTACTCCGCCAAGCTCTACGAGCGTGTCCGAGGATACGACGAGTGCGTTAATGCCGACCTCGCTTGTAACCGCCTCTCCTTTTCTGATTGCCAAAATCTCAACGCCCTCGCGCGGGTGTACGTCGCTCGGGAGTGATTCGTCAACATCTCTTGTAATTATCTCAAAATCTCTAAAAAATTCGGAGAGCAATTCCTTGCGTCTTGGCGATTTTGATGCTAAAATAATTCTCATAATTTCTCCGTAGTTTGATTTTATAAAAGCGACTGCCTATTGCCGGAAAAGGCTATAAACAATCGCTTTTTGTAATCTTTAGTTTACAAAACCTATCTTTCTTCTGACTTTTGACATAGTTTTGCGAGCGTAGTAAGCCGCCTCGTCAGCGCCTGCTTTCA
>CAYXAC010000101.1:0-5297 GCA_964463025.1 uncultured Ruminococcus sp. | reverse complement strand
GCGATGCTTGCACTTTGCTGAGTTTGTAAATTCTCCGCTAAAAACATCACCCATTTGTCGGGGTGCTTTCTCGGTGGTGCGGATGTCAATCAGAATAAACTCCGCCTTGGATCAACCAAAATAACAACGGCAGTGATACCAACAGCATTAACCACACCAAGAAGAAGTATCCACCATGCAAACACCGCGCCCGATCCCGAGCCTGCGGTACCAACAATAGCGCCGCTTTCAAGTCCCTGTGCAGTTTCGGCGTAGTTCATAGTATCCGCATATGCGTAAAGCATATCCTTAACGGCTCTGTGTATGTAATACTTAGCAGTATCACTCTCTTGATCCTCAATAAACTGAGGAGCCTTGTCGGTCCAAAGAGCCTGAGTGTTACCTGCTCTGATGCCTTCATCAAAGTCGTTGATTTTGTCCGAGTAGTAGTCGGTTATGATAGTACCGCGGAAGCCCCACTCGTCACGGCAAACAGCAGTAAGCATAGCATAAGAGCCCGTAGTTCTCATACCACCCGTACGAGTAACAGATCCCATAAGGCCGTTAGCTTTACCTATCTTAATAGCCATCTCAAAGGGCTTTAGGTAGTTTTCGCGCAGAGTCTGCTCGGTGAGCCACTTGTAAGCACCGCCACGACCGGTATCGTCCTCGTTAGGACCGATATGCTTGATGTAAACCTGAACACCCTGCTCCTTTGCGCCAAGCACGTGATAAGCACACATCGTACCCGCAAGAAGAGCGTCCTCTGAATAGTACTCAAAGTTACGTCCGCCGAGTGCCGATCGGTGAGTATTCGCACCGGGGCCGTACCAACCGTTAATACCGAGAGCATTAGCTTCGATACCAATGGCAACGCCAACCTGATATACCATATACCAATCCCAAGTCTGTGCAATTACGGTAGAGCTGGGATAGTTAACTGCCTTAAGGTTATTACCGCCTGTTATGTTGGTGTTGAAGCCGGAGGGACCGTCGGTATCCTTCGTCTTGGGCTTTTCGATAGAAGGAAGCTCTATAGTACCGAAGCCGGCGTGCGTAATATACTCAATAGCCTCGTCAAAGGTAAGCTGGCTTGCTATCTCGTCCCATCTGGGATCATCATAGTCAACACCGTAGAGATCGGTAATTACCCAGCTTGTCTTGGTAGAACCGAACTCGGGTGCCTCGGTTACGTTAGGATCCTCGGGCTCGTTGCCCGAAGTATTATAATGCGTGTCTTCAGCAAGATTGCCCGCCGCCCTATTTACGCCCTCTTCCACAGGGAATGTGCCAAGGAAGTCGGCACGGGTCATATACTGGATAGGACCGCCTTCGTTCTCCGAGCCGTCAATGGAATGTGCGCTGGGATTGAAGGGCTCATTGATGGTGCTGCTTGCACCGGAAATCGTATTAGTATAGGTCGTGAACTGATTCTCAACCTTTGTACCGGTTACGCTGTCATATTCATAACGAATATCCTCGGAAACCTCAAGGGTAATAGTATTATCCTCCATCCCCTCCTTGAGAGTATGCACATCGCTACGGAAGGAAAGAACGTACTCACCCTTTTCAAGCTCATAGCCCATAAAGCCGTTATTGTTTGCATCGTAGCAGTCGTAGGATTTCATTTCCTCTACCGCCATCTCTATCTCAACGTCAGCAAACTGACCGGGGTCGATAGTAGGAGTCTTGCCAAAGCCGCCGAGCTTGATAGCAGACTTCTCAATACCGCCTACGGTATAGGGTGCGGAGTAGTAAAGCTGAACTACGTCCTTGCCTGCTACCTCACCTGTGTTGGTAACACGAACGGTAACCTTGATAGTATCATCTTTACCGATAGTGCCGCCGTTTTCAACGTTAATTTCCTTGATAGTCCAATCGAACGTGGTGTAGGAAAGACCGAAGCCGAAGGGATACTGTACTACGTCTTCGTAGCTCGAAACGCCCCACAGCTCATTCGCGAGATCGCTCTCCCAGAAGCCCTCTGCGTCTGCAGTTTCGTACCAGAGATAGCCGTTATAAATATTCTCACGATACTCGTGGTAAACCCAGCCGGTATCAGTATAGTTACCGCGTCCCTCACGTCCGGAGGTTGCGTAAGCGGCAGCCGTAGAAAGATCGTATGCCCAGGTGTCAGCCAATTTGCCAGAGGGGTTAACCTTACCTGCAAGGATCTTACCGATAGCTATAGTACCGCGAGTGCCGGGCATACCCATATTAAGCACTGCGTCAATTCTGGGATCGTCAGCAATACCAAGCTCAATGGGGTTACCGGTGTTGGTTACGATAATAACTTTATCAAAATTCTCGCAAACGAGGCTAATCATATACTCCTCGCGCGCGGAAAGCGACTGGAGCTTTCTCGTATTATCCTCGCCGCCGCCTGCATCCTTGGAGAAATACTGAACCGTCTTGGTGAAGTCGTTACCCTCGCCCATCAATCTGCCAAGAACTATGATAGCCGTGTCGGAATAAGCTATTGCATCAGACATAAGCTCGTCGGTATAGAAGCTTTCGGGAGCCTCGGAAACACCATAGAAGTCCTTATACTTCTGATCGTGAGCCTCAATAACGTAAGAACCGCCTTCAACACGACTCCAACCGAGAGCGTCGTATGCTGCGGAGAGGTTTTCGTTATATTCAATGCCCGCCTCTTTCAGACCGCCAAGAAAGGTCACAAGATCGTTTCTGGAGCCCGTGCCCGAGCCCGTGCCCTGAGGCATAAAGCCGTCGTCGCTGCCCGAAAATCCAAATACGTTTACTTTAAGATTTTCAAGCGGAAGGGTGCCGTTGCTATTTTTCAGAAGAACAGCTCCCTCTGCCTCAACCAGCTCTGCCAATGCATTACCGGATTCACGCGCCGCGATTGCTTCTTCACTGTCGTCGGTAAAACCGAAGCCGCACAGATACATAGTAATAATGTCAGAAAACATATAGCACGCAACGTTACCTGCTATAAGAACTACCGCAAGCACAAGAGCAACTATTTTACTTGCCATAATAATGGTCCTCTCTATTCTTATTTTGCTATTTACCGCCTGCCGCACAAAAGGGCGGCAGGTGGCTTGCATAATTAATTTTTTGTAGTGTTTTTAGTTATGAATAACAATTCTTATTCTACTATTTCAAACAAAACGTAGTCAAAGTCATTGCATCCGCCAAATTCAAACAGATATACACCCGCCTCGGCAACCTCTACCGTACCGATAACGCTAACGGTGCCTTCGCCTTGAGGCGTAGTGGTCGTTTCGCAATCAATTACGGTATCACCGAATTTGTAGGTGTGGGTATTAAGAGGCGTAGTACCGCCCCATGTGCAAAAACTAATCTTGATGTTACAAGGAGCGCTTACCAAAACATAAGCGCGGAAGGTGGTGCTGTCGGGAACGTAGCCGAAGATTCTGCCGTACTGTCTTTGAACGTTTCCTGCGGCAATTCCTGCGTTGATGAAGGAATCTTTGGTAACGATAGTAGAATTGGAAAGATCAAGGCTCTCCATCTCGAGCTGTACCGAGCCGCTGGCAGGAATCGTAATATCGGGAGTTATCTGCTCGACAACCTCAAACAAAACGTAGTCAAAGTCGTTGCATCCGCCGAATTCGAACAAATATGTTCCTGCCTCGGCGACCTCTACCGTACCTATAACGCTAACCTTTCCTTCGCCTTGAGGCGTAGTAGTCGTTTCGCAATCAATTACCGTATCACCGAATTTGTAGGTGTGAGTGTTAAGAGGCGTGGTGCCGCCCCAGGTACAGAAGCTGATTTTAATATCACAGGCAGCGCCCACGGCAACGTAAGCACGGAAGGTGGTACTCTCGGGAACGTAGCCGAAAATTCTGCCGTACTGTCTTTGAACGTTTCCTGCGGCAATTCCTGCGTTAATGAAGGAGTCTTTAGTAACAATTGTAGAATTGGAAAGATCAAGGCTCTCCATCTCAAGCTGTACAGATCCGCTGGCAGGAATCGTAACGTCGGGAGTTATTTGCTCGACAACCTCAAACAAAACGTAGTCAAAGTCACTGCCTGCGCCGAATTCGAAGAGATAGGTACCCGCCTCGGCAACCTCTACCGTACCGATAACACTCTCAGCGGTAGTCTCCGCTGTAGGAATACTGGTAGTTTCACAATCAATTACGGTGTCACCAAATTTGAAGGTATGTGCGCTGAGAGCCGACGCTGCTCCCCATGTAAGAAAACTAATCTTAATCTCACAGGCAGCGTCTACGGCAATATAAGCGCGGAAGGTAGTGCTATCGGGAACGTAACCAAAGATTCTGCCGTACTGTCTTTGAACGTTTCCGGGAGCGATGCCTGCATTAATAAAAGCATCTTTAGTAACAACCGTAGAATTGGAAAGATCGAGGCTTTCCATCTCAAGCTTTACAGAACCGGTGGCAGGAATCGTAATGTCGGGGGGATTTTTAACCGTTATGTCATAACTAACGTCTATGCCCTCGTAAACTACGAATGCCTTTGCAGTACCAGCCTTCGACATATTAGGCTTTATAATCTGGCAATCCTTGAGTGCAATCTCCTTCGTGCTACCGTCGCTCATAGTAGCAATAATCTTAAGACCGTCAGCAGTAAATTTTTCTCCAAAGTCGAACACAAGCTTCACGTCGGTGGTATCGAGCGCTATCGATTCAACCTTCAGTCCTTCGGAATCTGACGGTTTTTGATCTCCGCCCTGATTCTCATTCGATGAATCATTAGGCTTCTGCTGGGCAATCGAGAACATATCCTTTATTTGCGAGGGATAGATAATTGCTATTGCTCCGAACGATACAATCAGTGATACAAGGAAAATAATTAAGATTCTTTGCATTGAAAATCTCTCCTTTTCGTTTGTTATGAATAATCTTGCGTCCCGATATTTTGAAATCCGATTTCTACCACCAAAATCTCGTTTCATACTAACCGGAACGCTGAATTTCAAAAAAATTCATTCTTACATAAATTATAGCATACGCACTGAAAAAAGTAAATTGTGCAATTTGCAAAAAAAAAAAACGATTTTTGTGCATATTGCCCAAAAGGCTTCTATAAGCCACAAAATCAAAATGACAGAGCCGCAAAAACTCTGTCATTTAACTTGTCACCGGGCTATAAAAAAGATATTTTCGCGCTTTTGTGTTAGAGATCTGAACCCTTGCGATCATTCCGCGCAGTCGGTTCTCAATCTTTCGGTTGTTTCCAACCCGCCGATAAATATCACTTTGATTTCTTCTTTGGATTCGACGACCACGCATTCGACTATCTGTCTTATTTGATGTTTTCAAAAGCAGCGAAACCAAGAGAAACAAATGCAGAATAAACGA
>CAYXAC010000100.1:0-5382 GCA_964463025.1 uncultured Ruminococcus sp. | reverse complement strand
AGAGTACCGTCAAGAAGGGCAAAGAGAGTATCATCAGAACCGATACCAACGTTGGTACCGGGATGAATCTTGGTTCCGCGCTGTCTTACGAGGATATTACCTGCGATAACAGCCTGACCGTCAGCCTTCTTAACGCCAAGTCGCTTAGACTCGGAATCACGGCCGTTCTTGGTAGAACCAACACCCTTTTTATGAGCAAAGAATTGTAAACTGATTCTTAACATTTTCGTGTCCTCCATAAAAATTTAGTGGCAAAAGCCTTGTGGCTATATTTCCCTTTCGATCTCCTTAACGTCAAGGTAGTCGTAATACTCCTCAACAAGATCCATAAGCTGATAGAAATAAGCCTGTATAAGACCTGAAACAGCATACTGCTTCTTCTCATCCTTCTCATACTTGGGAAGCGCGGACTTCGCAATAAGTCGGATATCGGTAGTCTGCTCGTCGATGGTATAATCTACGCTTGAGCCATAAGTTACCTCAATAGCATTGATTATGAGCATCGTCATAGCCGAGAGCGCCGAGCATAGAATGTCGTCACCGGACTCACCGTAGCCGGTATGTCCCTGCTCCTCGAATCCGTAATAGAATCCGCCGGTCTTATAGAATGTAATGGTTGTCATCTTGATTAAGCCTCGATCTTTGTGATCTGAATCTTAGTGTAGTCCTGACGATGACCGATCTTCTTCTTTTCGTTCTTCTTAGCCTTGTACTTGATTACATCGATCTTCTTGGACTTGCCGTTCTTGACAACGTTAGCAACAACGGTTGCACCTGCCACATAAGGAGTACCAACTGCAAGATTCTCACCGTTTACGCAGAGAACCTTATCAAAAGTAACCTTT
The DNA here is from genome assembly GCA_964463025.1 of uncultured Ruminococcus sp. Classification (GTDB taxonomy): domain Bacteria; phylum Bacillota; class Clostridia; order Oscillospirales; family CAG-272; genus UBA1740. The sequence continues at coordinate 4,537 of CAYXAC010000100.1, read as the reverse complement.
TCGCCCTCAGCAACGCCAAGCTTCTCTACGAAGACAACGTCACCCTCGGAAACCTTGTACTGCTTTCCACCTGTTACGAAAATAGCGAACATGAAAAAGCACCTCACTTTCGTGTAAAATCGCTATCATAGGCGCTGGCAAAATGCCAAACTTACCGAGCCTATCAATAAGCGTCGTTATATTATAACACTCGACATTTGATTTGTCAAGAGTTTTTTCAAAAATATTTCATTATATTACTGTTCCTTGCACTCGGTGTCGTCGCACTCGTCGCAGTTGCCGTCGCAAATCTCGATATCGGTGATCTTCTCACCGCAAGCAGGACAGGTGATCTCGTCCATGTTAAGAGAGTCATCGAAGCAAATGAGATCGCCGCAGGAGGGACATTCAAGCTCATAATATTCGCAGTCCTCGCCCTCATAGTCCTCGTCGTTGAGATCGTCGTAATCGTCGTAGTCCTCGTCGAAGTAAAGCTCCTCCTCTACTGCGCCAAGATCCTGGTCAAGCTCCTCGATGTACTCGTACATCTCCTTGTTTTCCGCCTCAAGTGCTGCAATCTTGTCAGCCATATCGGCAATAAGAACGAGCATCTCAGAGATTATTTTGCCCTCCTTGGAGCTTTTATCAAGCTCGTAGCCGTCACAGAGTCCGTTAAGATATGCTGCCTTTTCTGTAATTCCCATTGTATTTTCTCCTTTTGTTTGTAAAATGCTCCTCGATTTTGCCGAGGAGCATTTGTTAATTATCAATTAAACTCTTTCAACGTATTCGCCGGTTCTGGTATCAATCTTAAGAACCTCACCCTCGTTGATAAAGATCGGAACCTTAACAACTGCGCCGGTCTCAAGGGTAGCTTCCTTGGTAACGTTGGTAGCTGTATCGCCTCTTACACCGGGCTCGGTTTCTGTAACTGCAAGCTCAACGAATGTGGGAGGCTCAACAGAGAATACGCTGCCCTTCCAGGAGGAGATACGGCATGTGGTGTTCTCCTTAACAAACTTGAAGTTGTCGCCAAGCTTGTCTGCATTGAGAGGAACCTGATCGTAGGTCTCGGGGTCCATGAAGTAGTAGAGCTCGCCATCGTTGTAGAGATACTCAAGGTCGCGTCTTTCAATAACTGCATTCTCGAACTTTGCAGTGGGGTTGAAGGAAGCCTCGCGGATAGCACCGGTTACAACGTCACGGTACTTGGTTCTAACGAAGGCTGCACCCTTACCGGGCTTTACATGCTGGAATTCGATTACCTGGTATACCTTACCCTCCATTTCGAAGGTTACACCATTTTTGAAATCACCTGCTGTTAACATAGTATGTTTTTCCTTTTCTTGGCGAATTTTTTCTTGGAGCACTGCGGTCCGCCACAACCTAAAAATCATGTGTTGTACATAATGCCCCTATCGTACACTAGTATTTTACTATAAACTAATCAATTTTTCAAGTAGGTTGTGCAATTTTTTTCAAAAAAATGCAAAATATTTGAGATTTTCCCCACATTTTAGAGGATTTCTATGAGTTCCTTGGTCGAATGGGCAAAATTATGAACGCCGGTTTTCTCGATAGCTACCATATCCTCGATGCGACAGCCGTACTTACCGAAGAGATAAATTCCCGGCTCGACAGTCACAATCTCGCCTGCGCGAAGCGCTCTGCCGAACGCCTTCTTGGAGAGTGCGGGCTGCTCGTGGATAAAGAGTCCGACCGAGTGACCGAGGGAATGACCGAACGCACCGTTATACTCGGGCACAGCATCAATGATATTGCGTGCAACCTTGTCTGCTTCGCCTGCGTCAACGCCCTCGCGGAGAAAATCAATAGCCGCAAGCTGTGCTTTAAGTACGGTGTTATAAAGCTTCTTAATCTCCTCATCTGCCTGTCCAATGACAACAGTTCTTGTCATATCAGAGCAATATCCGTCAAATTTCGCACCGAAGTCCATCGTTAAGAAGCCTTTTTTGAGCTTGCAGTTTCTCGGTGTTCCGTGTGGCAGTGCCGACGCATCACCTGACACAGCAATAGTTTCAAACGCGAAGCCCTCTGCCCCGCCACGGCGCATAGCGTATTCAAGTTCAACCGCAACCTCAAGCTCGGTCATATCGGGATTGATCATTTTCAAAACATGCGAGAACGCTGTATCGGCGATATCCTGGGCTCTCTGCATTTTAGCTATCTCGTCGGGAGTCTTAATCTGTCGGATAACCTCTATTGAGCTACCAATACTGACAAACTCGCAGGATGCGTATTTCGCCTTATAGGACTCGTAAACCTCATATGACACCGAGCCGCCCTCAAAGCCGATGCGCTTTATCTCCTCGTCGGAAATGGTTTTCTTCAGAAATTCCTCACGATTCTCGGGCATCATCACCTTGAAATCACTATTCGCGCTAGAGAGAGCCATTTCATAATACCTGAAGTCAGTAATAAGATAAGCGTTATCTTTAGTTATAAAAAGGTAACCGTCGGTGAAGGCAAACTCCGAGAGGTATCGCTGGTTAAGCTCATCAAGCACAATAACCGCATCAAGATCGAGTTCTGTCATTCTGCCGCGTAATTTCTCCAGTTTTTTCATTTTTTCGATAACTCCTGATAGTATTTTTTCATAGCAAGCGCATCATCAGACTGCGTGCCTGCCGACTCACATATGATGGTCGGTGTGAGATTGTTCTTGTAGATAACCTCAACAAGCGGCTCAAAGTCCGGGCCGTATACGCTGTCCTCAAAGGTAAGATGCTTCTTCTCACCGCTGCCTGTCCACTCGATTTTCGAGAAATGGCAATGAAGATTCGAGGCAACTTCTGCGCCCATTGCTCTGTCAATTTTATCAAAAACGCAGAGATAATCATCGGCAGTTTTGAAAACACCACCTAAATCTCTTGCGTTAAGATGTCCAAAGTCAACAACGGGAACGAATGCGGAATCAATTCTGCAAAGTTCAAGCACCTCGTCGAGAGTTCCGAGCTGATTTATCTTTCCCATAGTTTCAAGACCGATTTTGATACCGTAGGTATCGACCTCGGAGAGTGTTCTGACAAGTGTATCAGCAGCAAGACGCATCGCCTCGTCGCGCGAAATCTTTGCCGCCGAGCCGGAGTGAACTACGATAGTTCCTGCACCAAGCAGACGAGCGGCGTCAAGGCTCTCTCTGATATACCTAATGCTGTTGAGCCTTTTTTCCTCCACCACGCCCGAAAGCGAGATAAAGTAAGGCGTGTGAAAGGACATTTTCACTCCGTGAATTTTCGCTTCTCTGCCTACCTCCGCAAGCATAGCCGAGGATGCGGAAAGTCCGTTACCCGCCTCGTATTCGTAGGCGTCGAGGCCTATTGATTTAACCCAGGATGGCGCGTCAAGCGTCGACCTAAAGCCTGCAAGTCTGAACGCATCGCTGTTGCCACCGGGACCAAAGCATGCAGCCATTATTTTTCTCCTTTCTTATGGAGCTTTTCGTATTTTTTCTGTATCGGTTGTTCAAGAATTCTCTTGAAGCGCGTGAACGGGTCACGCTTATCATTGATAGGTGGAACAAGGATAGCAATTATCCCTGCATTATGCGCCGCCCAGACGTCAGTGAGTATCTGATCGCCGATAAATGCGGTGTTCGTCTTATCCGTGCCGATGTCTGCCATAGCAGCGCGAAGATTTCTGGTGAACGGCTTCCCTGCCATTGCATAAGCAGGCATACCGATATCCTTATTAAATTCATCAACTCGAGAGCGCTTGTTGTTTGACACTATCGCCGTCTTGATGCCCTTATCGGAAAGCGAATCGAGCCAGGCTAAAACGTGCTCACCTGGTACGGCGTGTTCATACGGCTCAAGCGTGTTGTCGATATCGAGCAGAACGCCCTTTATTCCAAGTGAAGAAAGAAACTCCGCTGTCACGTCGTCGAATTTCTCAAACTTATATTCTGGAACCAATGTAAATTTCACGTAGGAACTCCTAAAAGTTTTTTACCGTTTAATTATATCATATTTTTAAGGTTAAGTCAATAAAATTCGCTAAAGTGAATGATAAGTATTTAAGAATAAAAACAAAATAAAAAACTTTTCAAAAAGGTCTTGACAAAACGAGCTTTGTGTGTTAAGATATATAAGCGTTAAATCAAATGCGAGTGTAGTTCAATGGTAGAAGTCCAGCCTTCCCAGCTGGTCGCGTGGGTTCGATTCCCATCACTCGCTCCAAAATGCGCCCTTAGCTCAGTGGATAGAGTGCCCGGCTACGAACCGGTAGGTCGAAGGTTCGAATCCTCCAGGGCGCGCCATAAAGCATAAAGCACCACTGAAGGCGTACCTGCGATAGAGCAGGTACGCCTTCGGTGTTTGTATTGGTTTGGATGCGAGAATGAATTGTAGTAAAATCTAATTTTGGAGGATACTACAATGAAAAAACTTTGAACCCCTTTATGAAACCCTCGGAGGAACCTACCGCGAGGAAAACGGACACTTTATTCCCGATATTGCACTTCCCGAACAGACACACTATCAAATCGGCAAGTATGGACGGATGCACCTTGATTACATCAAACAGCACCGTCGCGGAA
>CAYXAC010000099.1:0-5408 GCA_964463025.1 uncultured Ruminococcus sp. | reverse complement strand
GATATCACTTTGGTTGATTATATATTCGGTGTTCGCTGCTCTTTCCCATAAATGAAGCACAACGTCGGGCGCGCTGACATTCAGTGTTTTGGGCAAAATTTTGAAGGTCGCAGTGCATACTTCACCACTATCACCAAAGGTGTAATTATTGTAATCTGCCAGGCGAAGTCTTATCTCATACTCGCCTGCATCGGTGTAGCTATCGGGCGAAACAACAGTATATAAGTTTGAATTAGAAGTCGGTGTCACGGGGTTGCCGTTGTAGGTTGCTGTGATTATCGGAATCGCTACCTTGCGCTTATTTATCGTTAACGTGCAGGTGGGAATTTCGGGCTCATTGTAATTTACCTTATCGTATTCAAGAAGTGCGCTTATCGTATAGCTGCCTGCGTTTATCGCACCCGAGGTAATATATTTCAAAACGCGCACACCGTCGGGGAGTCCTGTAAGTGTCGGTAGCTTTTCGCTTCCGTCATAGTACTGCACGGTGTTCTCCCAAGCGACTCTGCTCATATCATAATCGGCAAGAGAAACTATAATTTCCTTCTTACAAGTGAAATCCTTATATGCAAAACTGATATTCTCATCAGATAATGAAACAGCGCTTCCATTCTCGTAAATTACACGAACGAGAGAGGATTCTATCTGAGTTTTCGTTCCGTCGTTATATAGAAGATAAGCACTGAAATCGCGCAGCGAAAGTGTATCAAATACCTTGAACTTTTCCTTTTTTATATCCACCGCGATGTCAATCATGACGACCTTCTCTATCTCAAATGCAAACGGAGATGAGGAAAGCGCGTAGTAATTCTCTGTTTCAGCAACCTCCGCTATAGCGTAATAGACGCCTGCGGCGCGCGGTGTGGGAATCTCGGTTTTACACTGTGCGTCACTAAAATATCGGTAGGTAATTTTACCGAATTTCGACTCGCCAAAGCCACCCGGCTCGCGACTCTCATAGCAGGTCTTTGAAGTCGGAGGCGTTATCCAGGTGTTGTGAGATTTTATGATTTTGAACTCGAAATCTTTGTTTTCTACCAAAAAATCGCTGCTTTCCGCTATTGCCATAACCTTATAGCTTCCTACGTTGACACCACCGCCTTGAACCTTGATTTTGCATTCATGTGAAGAAGCAGCGGGCTTGACCGTCTCTCCGGTGTAGGACAGCTCTGCGCCCGACCAGGTGACGTATATGCCCTTAGGAAGGATTCTCACAGTGGAATGGCAGCTTTCGGGTGTAAGATAGTTTTTACTCTTTGTAGTAAAAGATATTGTGACCTCAACTATCCCCTCTTCAACGTGCGTAGCTCCTACGGAGAAGCTATACTCAAGTCTTATTCCGTCAGCACCCGTTGGCATAACACCGTCGAGTGTCGGGTAATGTATCTTACCATCATACATCTCCTCGGCAGGCAGAAATCTGAAGTTAGTCATATCATACTCGGCAGGCTTAATCTCCCATTCGTGCGAAAGAATGGACGGTGCGTTGTAGTTCTTCGTGTCCCAGGAGAGAGTTGCAGTTGCCGTATAGCTGCCAACATCACGGGCGCGGTCACTCTTGTAACCGACTATACTAACCCCGTCGGGCAGTCCTGTCAGGTAAACACGCTTCTCGCTGCCGTCGTAAGGAAATGCCGTATCACTCCACTCTGCGCGAGAAAAATCGTAGTCCGCCTTTTTAATCTCAAAGACGCAGGTGGTGTTTATAAAATTGTAGTTAGGGTCGCTGACCGATGCGGTGACTGTATAGCCCGCGCCAGCCTCGGTTGCCGCACCGTACACAGTCGGGTATATTATCGCACCGCTGACGTCTGTATAATAGGCGGTGGGTATCTTACTCCTGCCGTCATAAACAAATGATGTGTCCGACCAGATTAGCTCGGTTTCGGCAGGCAAGACAGTCATTGTGACCGTACGCGAGTCGGGGGTGAGATAATCGCGGCTCTCGGTAGAAAAATCAAGCGTAACCGAATAGCTGCCGACATCGCTACCGCCACCGACGACGGTTATTCTCAGGGGGATTCCGTCTAGTCCCACTATCTGCGGTAAAGCCGACGTATAGCTCTGACTCCTGCCGTTGTACTCTACCGTGAAATTCGCAGGTGCGAGCGCAGAAAGGTCGTAAGCTATGCGCTCGACGGTTATAGGCAGGTCGACGTTCCTACCACCGTAAGTAATAGTCACCGAAGCGTCACCGTAGCGTAAGCAGTCGCCTCGCTGATAGCTTATTTTCATATCAGCGCTCGGCACCGACTCGGTAGTGCCGTCATCATATACGGCGCGGAGCAACATTCCGCGTGTATCAAGCTTTTCGAAGGCTTTATATACAGTCTTTTCGGGATAGGTTTGTATATATAGTCTTTCAATAATCTTTGACGCACTCCTTTCACTAGCTTGTACGGACAAATTCGCATAACTCTCGCTGCGTGGCTCTGCCGCCTCGATTGATACGTAAATCCACGAAAGCGATACACAAATGATAAGTATTGTTAGTATTTTTCTCATTTTGTTCTCCTTGCTTTTCCATTATTTTCCATAAGCTCGTGTGTATTATACCACCGTTTTGGAAAATCTTCAATAGAAAAACCGGTTAACATTTCGTGGGGGTATGACATATTGCGTAGAGGTCAGCTTTGCTTCGATTCATAGCATTTTTTTGCGACAAAAAAGGATACCCGAGGTTCGTCTTGGGTATCCTTTTGGTTTATTTTTCCTTGTAGTAAAGCATGCAGTGGCAGTATCCCTCGAAATCTGGGTCGGCTATCTGCTCGCGGAATTCGCGGCACATACACTTGTTTTCCTCTGTGCGGTCAAGTCGGCAGGGACAATAGCCGCCCGTGCGCTTAAGTCCTTCCTTAATTGCCTCAACTATTTCTTTATCTTCATTGAATTTAATTTTCATTTGTTTTCCTCTATCTTCTTTTCAAGCGTTGCGCTCGGAACGTAACCGACTGATACGTCGGCAAAGGTGTTATCCTTTACGAATGCGACCATTGGAATGCTGGTAACATTAAATGTACGGGCAAGCTCGGGTTCTTCATCGACGTTTATCTTGCAGAATTTAACGTCGGGATATTTGCTCTCAAGCTCGTGGAACACGGGCGCAAGCATACGGCAGGGACCGCACCAATCGGCATACAGGTCGATAACGACGAGTCCTGCCTGCTGCTCTACCTCGATACTGAAATTATCCTTATTTATAACTAACATATTGTACTTTCCTTTCATATAATAATTATATTTTAACAGAAAACTATACGCTTGTCCAGCAAAAATTAAAATATTTACATTTGAAAGTTTGACATAAGGCAATAATTGGTGTAAAATATAAGTATAAATCTCTAAAGGTAAGTTAATATGGATTTTTACAGTATGAAAACAAGCGTCGATATTCACGACGTGGATTATAACGGAATTGCCAAGACCTCGTCTATACTCAAGTATATACAGTCTGCGGCACAGGCACAGCTTAACGATAACGGTATGTCCTACGATCAGTTAAGGAATAATTCCCGAGCCTTTCTTCTGTCAAGGTTAAAGCTCGAGATACTCCGGCCGCTACGCGCTTATACTCCCCTGACGGCTATAACCTATCCCTGTGAGAGCCGAGGCTACAGTTTCCTGCGTTGCTATACTCTTGAGTGTGACGGCGAAACGGTAGCGAGAGCTATGTCGGTGTGGGCGCTGATAGATACGGATACCAAAGGACTCGTGCGAGTTAATGATTTTAACCTTAATCTGCCAACTCTGCCGCCAAACGACCTTGTGCTCGGAGCTATGAAGATGCCATCGTCGCTTATGGATATCGGTGGATACGGAGTACATTACGGTGACGTCGACCAGAACAGGCATATGAACAACACGAAGTACCCCGATATGTATTCAAACTTCCTTCCTTTTAATAATAAAATGATTCGTTCGATAACGATAAATTATTCGGCAGAGGCGGAGATTGGCGATAAGCTGCGCGTTCAGCGTGCTGAGGAAGGCGGATACTTCTATTTCAGGACAATCCGCAGTGACGGAAAGATAAATTCCGAGGCGCAGATAGAACTTGGTGATATATAGTATTGCAAAAATTGCCTTCTGTATGTCAAAATGGCAGAAGTGTTGATTTTTTTCGATATTTTCGACAATATTTTCAGTCATTATCTGACATTTACGTCAAAATTTGCCCGGTGTTTTCTTAATTTTTACGCGCGGTTTTGGCTTATATAATATGAAAGTAGCAATTTTTACAATCCTTTTTAGTTGCGACAAAAATAATCTTTATTTTCTCCCTTTTTTCTTAACGACAAAGCAGAGCCCATTATGATAAAATGTAGTAAAAGCAATTAATGGGGGAAAATTATGTTAGAACAAAAAGATTACTGCGTAATACGCCGCGAGGAGCGCATCGATGAGGAAAATCGCTATCTCTATGAGCTGATGATGCGAAGGGGCGACACGGTCGCCTGCTGGCGTATGCCGCTTTATTCTATAAGAGTGAATATGACAGACGCTTTCGGTAATGAAGGGAGCGCAGACGTGACAGACGTCTTTGCCGACGAGGATAAGGCGCTAGATTTCTTCGACAAGATTGTGAGAAATCTAGCGACTCCGATTGATCTCTCATACATTCTTGAGGACGAGATGATGGGATAAACATTTGAGACCAATATAACAAATTGATTATTACAATGTGAGGACGTATATGAAAATAGGAATACTCGGTGCGGGCACGTGGGGTATTGCACTCGCGGCTCTGCTGGCAAACAACAATCATGACGTGACAGTATGGTCGGCTCTGCCGAATGAAATCGACGAGCTGATGGCTAGCGGCAAGCACAAGAATCTGCCCGGCACTATTTTGCCTGAAAATATAAATTACACAAAAAATATTGAGTTAGCGGCGGATGCGGAAATGATACTTTTCGTAGTTCCCTCTTCGTTTATTCGAAGCACCGCAGGCAAGATCAGTCGCTATATCCGCGATGGCGTAATAATCGCCAGCGCGGCTAAGGGTATAGAAAAGACGACGCTTTTGACAATGACCGACGTAATCGATGACGAGCTGACAAAGTGCGGGGTTACAGCAAAATACAGCCTTGCCGCGCTCCCGGGTCCGACACACGCTGAGGAGGTTGCGCTCGGAATACCAACCTCAATAGTCGCAGCTTGTGAGAACGAAGAAATTTCCATGAAAATAGCCGATGCTTTCTCCAACTCATGTATGCGCGCATACACGAATACCGACGTTCTGGGCGTCGAGATTTCTGGCGCAATGAAGAATATCATCGCTCTCGCTGCCGGTATAAATAACGGTATGGGGCTCGGTGACAACTCGAAGGCGATGCTTATGACGCGCGGTATTGCAGAAATAACGAGGCTCGGTCTTGCAATGGGCTGCAAAAGGCGCACGTTTATGG